>DAHVOH010000084.1 GCA_027318915.1 Clostridiales bacterium | reverse complement strand
GTCGCGCCCCCGGAAGCGGTGTCGCCGGGGCCCCGTGCCCGTGACGCCGAAGCGCCCCCGGCCAGCCGGCGTGTTCGCCCGCGGACGGCCGGACGGAGCGCCAATACCCGCGCCGGTGGCCGCGGTGGACCAGCCGCCGGCAAAGCGTGAGCCAGTCCGGCGGCCTCCTGCCACGAAATCCCCGGAAAGCGTTACAATTTATCCTGCGGGTTTGTGACCACCGCGGCTTGCCGTCGGCGTCGACGCAGCCCGAGGCGGTTGAGCAATATTGCGCAACGGAGTGGTGCTGATGATCTATAAACACGATGTGCTGGTGGTGGGCGCTGGATTGGCGGGAATGCGCGCCGCCATCGAAGCCCAGCGCGAGGGCGCGGACGTCGCCATTGTCTCGAAAGTCTATCCGGTCCGCAGCCATTCCAACGCGGCACAGGGCGGCATCAACGCCGCCTTGGGCGAGGGGGATACGTGGGAGTCCCATGCCTACGACACCATCAAAGGCAGCGACTATCTGGGCGATCAAGATGCCATCGAGATCCTGGCGCGGGAAGCGCCGGAGGCGGTTTTGGAGCTGGAGCACTGGGGGGTCAACTTCAGCCGTGACGAAACGGGGCACCTTGGCACCCGCAACTTTGGCGGCGCCTCGCAGGCGCGCACCTATTTCGTCGCCGACATCACCGGACAGGCTATGCTGCAGGTGATGTTCGAGCAACTGGTGCGATCCGGTCTCAAGATGTACAACGAGTGGTTCATTACCAATCTGGTGGTGGACGGCGGCCGCGTCATCGGTGTCGTCGCCATGGACATTCGCAGCGGGCAGATTCACGGGATCCAAGCCAAAGCGACCGTCATCGCCGCCGGAGGCATGGGCCGCGTGTTTGAGCCTTCGACCAACGCCCTCATCAACACCGGCGACGGCATGGCCATCGCTTACCGCGCCGGCGCCAAGCTGATGGACATGGAGATGATGCAGTACCACCCCACCACTTTGAAAGGCTCCGGCGCCCTGCTCACGGAAGGCGCCCGCGGCGAGGGCGCCTATCTTCTGAACAGCGAAGGCGAGCGCTTCATGAAGAAGTACGCCCCCAACAAGGTGGAGCTGGCGAGCCGCGACGTGGTGTCGCGCGCCGAGCAGACGGAGATCAACGAGGGCCGCGGCGTCGATGGATGCGTGCTGCTGGACTGCCGGCATCTGGGCCGTGAGCTCATCATGACCAAGCTGGGCCAGATCCACGAGTTGGCGTTGGAAATGGCCGGGGTGGACATTGTCGAGAGTCCCGTCGGTGTGCGACCGGGCTTCCACTATCCCATGGGCGGCATCAAGACCGACGCCAACGGGGCCACGACGCTGGCGGGGCTGTATGCTGCCGGCGAGGCGGCCTGCATCAGCGTGCACGGCGGCAACCGTCTGGGTGCCAATTCGCTCTTGGACACGGTCATCTTCGGACGCCGGGCCGGCAAGAGTGCGGCCGAGGCCGCGCGGCAGCAGAAGGACCAGGAGTTTCCCGAGTCGGCCGTGCGGGACGAAGAGCAGCGGATCCAAGCGTTGGTCGACCGCCCCGATCAAGGGGAATTGGCCGCCCGCATCCGTTGGGACATGGGCGTCGGCATGGACAAATACTGCGGCGTGTTCCGTGAACAAAAAGGTCTGGAAGCCTGCGGCGAGTTGGTGCATGAGCTGAAAGAGCGCTACACCCGGGTCCATGTGGGTGACAAGGGACGGGTCTTCAACACCAATCTGATGTCGGTCCTGGAACTGCAGAATATGTTGGACATCGCCGAAGCGGTTCAGGTCACGGCGCTGACGCGCACCGAGAGCCGAGGCGCCCACACCCGCCTGGATTATCCCGAACGCGACGACGAGCATTGGCTGCGCCACATCCTGCTCGAGTACACGCCCGACGGCCCGCGCATCAGCTACCGGCCGGTCACGATCACGCGCTGGGAGCCCCAGGTTCGCACGTATTAACCCGAGGAGGTGCTGGATGGATATTAAGCTCAAGGTGCGGCGTCAGAACCCTGAAGCCGACAATCAGCCCTTCTGGGGCGAATATGCCGTGACGGTGCCGGACTATTACACCCTGCTGGACGCGCTCATCAAGGTGCGCGAAGAGGTGGATGAGACGCTGGCGCTGCGTTGCTCGTGCCGCAGCCATATTTGCGGTTCGTGCGGGATGCGCATCAACGGCCATGCGACGCTTGCCTGCAAAACCAAGCTGTCGGACTTGGATCCCGCCTCCATCACCGTCGAGCCCATGGGCAACATGCCGGTCATCCGTGATCTGGTCGTGGACCTGGAGCCGTTCTGGAACAAACTGTACAGCATCAAGCCGTACCTGCAGCCGGCCACCGATCCCCCGGAACGCGAGTACGTGGTGCCGCAGGACACCATGCTGCATTTGGACGGGGTCATCAACTGCATCATGTGCGGCGCCTGCGTCTCGGACTGCGAATCGCTGTCCGTCAATCCCATCTTCATCGGACCGACCGCGCTGGCCAAGGAATATCGCTTCGTCATGGACCCGCGGGACGGGGCCGATCTGGACCGCCTGCGGCAGATGAACGGTCCCGGCGGAGTCTGGGACTGCACGCACTGCTATCAGTGCGTGGAAGTGTGTCCCAAGGACGTCGCGCCCATGGACCGCATCATGGCCATGCGGCGGATGGTGATGGACATGGGCATGGAACAGAACAACGGCGCCAAGCGGGCCAACGCCTTCATGGACTTGGTGGGGGAATACGGGCGCCTGGATGAAACCCGGCTCTTGATGCGCAGCCTTTCCGGCTTCGGCGAGCTGCTGGGCTACTCGAAAGTCGGACTGCGCGCGCTCTGGAAGGGCAAGTTGCCGCCGATGCGCCCGCACCGCATTCCCAACGCGCCGGCCGTCCGCCGCATCCTGGATCGCGCCAAGACCCAGCGGCCCCGTCGCTTCAAAGTTCATCTTGCCCAGCAGGAGGGAATCAAGGCATGAAGTACGCGTTTTATCCCGGGTGTGTGGCCAAGGGCGGCACGCCCGAGTTGTACCAGGCCATGACCGCGGTCGGGGCCAAGCTGGGCCTGGAATTGGACGAACTGACGGGCGCCGCCTGCACGGGTGCCGGCGTCATCACCGAGCGGGACCCCTTTGCCGGTGATGTCGTCAACAGCCGCACCTTCGCCATGGCCGAACAGTTGGGTCTGCCCGTGATGACCATCTGCAGCACCTGCACCGGCGTCATGATGGGTGTGAAAGCCCGCGTGGACCACAACGACGACTATCGGGCCCGGGTCAACGAATTGCTGGCGGACGAGGGCCTGTCCTACAGCGGCGCCACGGAAGTCAAGCATCTTCTGTGGGTGCTGGTGGAGGACTTCGGGCTGGACCGCCTGAAGGACATGGTCGTCAACCCCTTGCACGGCATGCGCCTGGCTCCCTTCTACGGCTGCTACGTCGTGCGCCCCAGCAAAGATGTGGACCCGTTGCGCCGGGGCCGCCTGGGCTATTTGGAGAAGGTCATCGAAGTCCTGGGCGCCGAGCCGGTGGAGGAATACCGCGGCAAAGACAAATGCTGCGGCTTTCCCCTGCTGGAGACGAATCGCAAGAGCTCTCTCGCCCTGACGGGCAAGCGCCTGAGCGAGGCCCGGGAGGTGGGCGCGGATGCCGTGGTCACGCCCTGCCCCCTGTGCCATCTGAATTTGGATGGCCAGCAGCCCGAGACGCCGGAGGCGGGACGCGTCGAAGCGATGCCGGTGATGCACCTGCCGCAGGCCATCGGGTTGGCGCTCGGCATCGACCCCACCCGTCTCGGTCTCCATCGCCATATCGTGGATACCAAGAAGGTGCTGGCCAAAGTGGCGGTGGCCGGCTGACCCGCTCCTTCCGGCCCCGGCCCGTCAGGGCCGGGGCTTTTCCCTATCCGCCACCAGCCGTCCCACCGCGCCGGCACGCTCTTTCCAAGCGGCGGCCAGTGCGTCAAGCCGCGTCCATCCGGCCTGACGCAGCGCATATCGGGTCACCTTGCGCCCCGAGGGCGAATCGTCCTCCCAACTCGCCAGGCAGCCTTCGCGGGCGAGCTGGTGCAATAGCGGATACAGCGTGCCTTCCGGCAGGGTCAACACGCCCCCGGACCGCTCTCTCACCCACTTCCCCACCTCATATGCATGCATCGGCCGGTCTGCCAACGCCACCAAAACCAGCAGCGCGGGCACAGACGGAAGCAGCCCTTCCATGGATACCCCTCGCTTTCGATGCCTAGACCCCTTGAATTCAAGGTATCCCGAGGGAGTTCCTGCCCACTTGCGTCTCGTGGAGGGCAGGCATACACTCAGGCCAAGGCATCTGCCCACAAAGGAGGCTGCTCGGAATGGAGATCACGATCACGCCCGCCGCGGAAAAGGCATTCCACGACCTGGCGGAGGAGAGAGGCGCCAGCTACGTCCGCGTATGGGCGGGGCAAGCCTGTGGCTGCGGGCGGATTGGCTACCGCATGGCCTTGGAGGAAGCGCCGGCAGCGGACGACGCTCGGGTGGAGGCGGGGCCGATTCAACTCCTCGTGGCGCCCGAGTGCACTTCTCACTTGGCGGGCGGCGTTATTGACTATATCGACGAACCCATGCGCTCGGGATTCACCATCGAGAACCCCAACGTGCAGTCGGGCTGCTCCTGCGGCGGTCACTGACCGTCACCCGAGGCCGTCTCGGCAAGCTTCCATCTGTTGTCCTCTTGTCGCCGGCCCTCCGAACCGGCGGCCAACGACAGGGCGCGGCGACCCGCGCCCTGTCCGTGTCTGGTGGCGTCTCAGTCCAGCCCGGCGCGGGTCATCAAGGCGGCGCCGAGGAGGGCGGCTCCCGCCCCGGCCAGCATGATGACCAGACTCCAGGCCACGACTTGATCCAAGCGATGTGTCGTCCAAATGGCGGCCATCCAGGCCGTAAAGGTGACGGCTCCGATGGCCGTCAGTTCCCAGCGTCCACGGGCGGCACCGTAATAGAGCGCCACCAGCAAGAAGCTTTCCAGCACCATGGCCGTCGTGTACGGCACCAGCTCTCGGGCCATCGGCAAAAACCGCGCCCCCAGGGTGGCCACGATCAAAAAATGACCCGCCGTCGCGTACAACCCGAGCCCGAGACCACCGAGGGCCGCCATCACCGCCAGGGAATACCACAAATAGCGCCATCCCGCGCCGGGCTCCCGTTGACTCGTACTGAGCAGAACCGTCCCCACGGCGCTGGCAAAGTAGACGGGCGCACGGCCCAGCGTCGCCAATCCGCCGTAAAATCCGGCCGCGCGGGGCAGCAGGGCATGCTTGGCCGCCAGGACGTCGGCGCTTGTCATCACCAGCGCGAGGGCCCCCACCACCGCCGCGTTGGGCAGGCCGCCAAAACTGGCCAGTCCCTCCTCCCGCGCGTACCGCGCGGCATGCCGGGATCCGACCCACGACACCACGCCGTCCGCCAACGTCACCAGCGGGCCGACGAAGATGAGCCCGTAGAGACCCATGGACCCGATGTACGCCACCAGGGCTCCGAGCGTCCGACCCACCGCGTCCCAGGCGATGAGAGCGCCTGCCCACATGAATCGGCCCGCCCACTGCATCACCCCTAAGTTGACGCCATAGGCGTAAGCGGGCACGATGGCCAGACTGAACAGGATCACCAGCCCCGAGGGCAGCGAGAACACACGGCCCAACGTCGGCGCCGACCAAAACACCAGTGCCCAGACCAGGCATCCCACCGCGACCCAGCGCAGGTTGAGACCCCACAGGCGCCGGGGGCTCGACCCCTGCCGCGTGTACACCAAGGCAATCATGGCCACCGGGATCTCCAGCAGCAGCACGATGGTCCCCAGAGCGGCCAAGATCCCGTACTGCAGCGGTCCCAGCATTCGCGCCACCACGACATGGTAAACGGCGTTGGCCACCCCCGCCACCAAGGCGCCGCCGTCCAGCAACACGTTGTCCCGCCAAAAACGCGGCTCGGCCTTCGTGGATACCACCGCCTATCTGGTCCTGGGTGGTTTCCGCGCCGGCCAAGACAACTCCTTCCGAAAGATTCCGGTCGCAGCGGAATACCCTAGCCGGGCTGCCGGGGCGCGTGTCCGGGTGCGCCGGGCCGCGCGCGCAGCGGACGGCGGCGCTGGGTCTGCACACCCGTCAACATCTGCGTCAAGGCAGGCGTCTGATATCCAAACCGCCAGATGGCCACGCCCTGCAGATGGTCGTTCACCGCCAGGTTCATTTTGGCGGCGATGCCCTGCGGCGTCTCCCACCACAGATCGTGCTGAACGCCCGCCGCATCCACGTACACGGCGTGCATCTCCTGACTGGCGGCGTCGTACCGCGCCACGGCCAGGGCCTGCGGCGGAATCGCGTTGAGGGAAATGGTCAAGGCGTGCGTGGTGCCGTTAATCCAGTCGTAGCCATAAAATGCCACGCCCAGATCCACTTTGGCGGCGGGGACGCTGGCCAGAAATCGGGCCAGCTTGGCCCGCACCCAGTCCGTGGCCGCCACCGGACCCGGCGCCGACCCGTCATCGTGCTCGTCGTAGCTCATCAGCACGTAGCCGGTCACCTCCGGCGTGATCTGGGCAAACCGATACGCCGGCCCCGACGAGGGCACCACGTCCAGGTACAGCTGACTGCCGCGCGGCAAAAAATCATGCAGGTCAATCAGAAAGGCCGCCAACCCGGCGGCATATTGAGGAGCCGCCGGCTCGAAGTCGATATCCACGCCCTGATAGTGCTGAGAGCGGACCAGGCTGGCCACTTCGCGGGCGACGTTCAGGCGAGCCAGAATCGAGCCCAGAAAAGCCTGCGAACCCGGGGTGTTGAACAGCGGCACGACCGGAATGCCGAGCCGCCTCACCTGGGACAGGACCGGGGCGTCGACCCGATTGGTGATGCTGCCGTCGGGATTGATCGAATAGAACAACGGCACGAACGCGGTGACCGCTTTGGACTCCCGTCCCAGCGGAGCGAGACTGACGTCGGTGCCGCTGGCCCAAAAGGCCAACACCCGAAAGGGATGGGACGGCGTGTGCGGACGCGGCTTGGGACTGCTCGCCGCCGTGCCGCAGCCGGCCAACAGTCCGATGCCGAGCACCAGTCCCCACAGCCATCCCCGGCCTCGCCGGATGCGGCCCATGTTGCTCACCTCGCCCCCAGTATCTGCGGCAAACCGCGTCATTACACGGTCGTGTCGAAAGGGCGGTGCCCGGCGCCTCCCTGGAGCAGGCGCCGGGCACCGGAGGCGAGGACGAAGCGAAGCTACTGCCTGAGCTTGCGCAGCTCTGGCAAAAGACGGTCGTTGAGCACTCGAATGTGCGTGCCCTTCATACCGAGTGACCGGGACTCGATGACGCCGGCGCTTTCCACCTTGCGGAGCGCGTTCACAATCACGGATCGCGTGATGCCGACCCGGTCCGCCACCTTGGAAGCCACCACCAGCCCCTCGGTTCCGTTCAGTTCGTCGAAGATATGCTGCAGGGCTTCCAACTCGGAGTAGGACAGCGTGCCCACCGCCACTTCCACCGCCGCTTTCTCCCGCGCTTCCTGTTCGAGACTGCGGCCGCGTTCGCGCAGCATCTCCATAGCCACGACGGTGGCTCCGTATTCCGCCAGCACCAAGTCTTCGGCGTCAAACTGACGGCCGAAGCGCGAGACCACCAGCGTGCCCAGACGTTCTCCGGCACCGTTCAGCGGAACGAGCGTCGTGATTTTGTTTTCGTAGATGCAGGGCCGGTCACGGAAAAACACGCACTGGCGGGCCACTTGGGAGACATTCGGGGTGGTCTCCACGACCCTTAACAGCCCCTGGTTATAAGAGTCCGGGAAGGTTCGATGGGCCAAGACTTCCTGCAACATGATGCTGCACTCAAAAGAATCTAAGAGCGCGTAGCCGAGGACGCCCCCCCGACGGTCCACCACATACACGTTGGCGTCGATCAATTCGGACAGCATGCTCGCCATGGCCCGAAAATCCACCGGGTTGCCCGCGCGATTCTGCAGCAGGCGATTCAACCGGCGAGTACGTTCCAGCAACTCGGTCACCGTGTTCTCTCCTCTCCGAGCCCCCTCGGCTCGACGGAGGAAATTATAGCACAATGGCCGGGTACTTCGATAACAATTCAGAGAATATAACGATTGAGATCCATCGTCTCGGCGACGCTCTGCAGCCGCTCATCCACGTAAGCCGGAGTGATGGTGACGGTTTGATCGGGCAGGTCGGGCGCATGGAAGCTCAAGTCATCCAGCACGCGCTCCAAAATGGTGTGCAGCCGCCGGGCGCCGATGTTCTCGACATCCTGGTTCACGCGGGCCGCATACCGCGCCATGGTCGCGACCGCCTCGGGGGTAAAGACCACGGTGATGCCCTCCGTGGCCAAAAGCTCCTGATACTGCTGGATCAGCGAGTGCTGCGGCTCCACCAGGATGCGTACGAAGTCCGCCTCCGTCAACGGCTCCAATTCGACCCGAATCGGGAAACGGCCCTGCAGCTCGGGGATCAGGTCCGCCGGCTTGGCGACGTGAAAGGCGCCGGCCGCGATGAACAAGACGTGATCCGTCTTCACCGGCCCATATTTCGTCATCACGGTGGACCCTTCCACGATGGGCAGGATGTCGCGTTGAACGCCTTCCCGGGAGACGTCCGGACCCGCCGTCTGGTGCGGCTGCGCAATCTTGTCAAACTCGTCGATGAACACGATGCCATGCTGTTCCGCGCGGAAGATGGCTTCCGCCTGGGCGGCCTCCGTATCGATCAGTTTTTGCGCTTCCTCCTCCGTCAGCACCTTGCGGGCTTGCGCCACCGTCATGCGCCGCTTCTTGGTCCGCCGCGGCAAGAGGCCCTGCAGCATCTCTCCCAAGTTCATCTGCAGGTCGTCGCGTCCGCCCAGACCCAGCATGCCGCCCGGCACCGCCTCCTCCTCCACCTCGACCTCAACCACCTCATGCTCCATCTGGTGTTGGCGAATTTGCGCGAGGATCGTCCGCTGCCGCCGCCGCACGGACTCCTCCTGCTGAGGATCCGACGGCGGCGCCGGCGGATCGGCCGCCGCCTGCGGCATCAACATCTCAAACGGGTTGCGAAAGCGCGGTTCACGGACTGGCGCCGGGGCGAGCGCTTCGGCGATGCGCTGCTCCGCCTGGCGCTCGGCCTGATCGCGCACGGCCTGCGACCGCTCTTCCTTCACCATCCGCAGGCTCACCTCGACCAGGTCGCGCACCATCGAGTCCACGTCACGACCCACATAGCCCACTTCCGTAAACTTGGTGGCCTCGACCTTGACCAGCGGCGCCCGCACCAAGCGCGCCAGGCGGCGGGCAATCTCGGTCTTGCCGACTCCCGTGGGCCCGATCATCAAAATGTTCTTGGGATAAATGTCCTCCTGCAAATCGGGGTCCAGCTGCGCGCGGCGCCAGCGATGCCGCAGGGCGACGGCCACCGCCCGCTTGGCGGCTTCCTGCCCCACGATGTACCGATCCAACTCCTGCACGATGGCCGCCGGCGTCAGTGCCCGCTCATCAATCTCCGCCACGCCGTTCCTCCCCGCCCAGCACTTCCACCGTCAACTGATGGTTGGTGTATACGCAGATGTCGGCCGCGATGTGAAGCGCCCGCCGCACCAGATCCTCGGGCGATGGCGGGGGCTCGACGCTGGCCAGGGCCCGCGCCGCCGCCAAGGCGTAGGCCCCGCCCGATCCGACGGCCGCAATTCCGTCATCGGGTTCAATCACTTCCCCGGTGCCCGACAGCACCAAGAGAGCGGTCGGGTCAGCCACCACCAACAACGCCTCCAGCCGGCCCAGCATGCGGTCGGTCCGCCACTGCCGCGACAGCAGCACCGCGGCGCGCGCCAGCTGACCCCGGGTCTCCTCCAGCTTCGTCTCAAAATGTTCGAACAAGGTGAGGGCATCCGCGACCGCGCCCGCGAACCCGGCCAACACCTGACCGTGATACAGCCGCCGCACCTTGCGGGCCCCCGCCTTCATGATGGTGGCCTGACCCATCGTCACTTGGCCGTCTCCCCCCACCACGGCGATCCCACCGCGCAGCACGCCGAGAATCGTGGTGCCGTGAAACTCCGCCCCGTCAGGCGCGCGGATGTGCATGCTCATAAACCGCCTCCAAACGCTCCAGGCTCACCTTGGTGTAAATCTGTGTCGTGGACAGGCGGCTATGGCCCAGCAACTCCTGCACCACCCGCAGATCGGCCCCGCGCTCAAGCAGGTGGGTCGCAAAGGAATGGCGGAGCCAGTGTGGACTCACCCGCTGGTGGACGGCCGTGCGAGCCAGCACGGCTTTGACGATGCGCCCCACGCTGCGCGCCGAAAGCCGCGTTCCCCGGCGGTTGACGAACAGCGCCCGCTCGCCGGCCGCCGCCAGCTGCGGACGGCCGGCGTCCAGATACCGGCGCGTCGCATCCCGCGCCACCTCTCCGACCGGCACCACCCGCGTCTTGCGGCCCTTGCCCACCACCCGCACCAGTCCCTGGCCAAAGTCCAGGTCGCCGAGCGAAAGACTCACCGCTTCCTGGGCGCGGAGCCCCGAGGCATACAGCAACTCCAGAAGCGCCGCGTTGCGCAGCGCCAGCGGCGTGACCCCCTCCGTCGCCTCCAGCATCGCCGCCATTTCCGCCACGGTCAGCGCATGGGGCAGACTGGGCCGGAAGCGCGGCGCTCGCAGGCGGTAGGCGGGATCCTCGGCCAGCAGCCCCTCGCCCGCCAGCCACTGAAAGAACCCCCGCACCGTGGAGATGGTGCGGGCCGCGCTGCGATGGGAGAGGCCCCGCCGCACCAGCCCCGCCGCGAAATGGCGCAGGTCGGCCGGCGAGGCGGCCAGTGGATCCGGTATCCGGGCCAGCATTTCCGCCAGGTCGCGGCGATAGGCGCGGGCGGTCTCCTCGGATCCGCTGCCGCGCGCACGAACCGCCTTGAGGTAGTCGGCCACCAGCTCCGGTCCGGAAGGCTTCGCCATGTGTCCTCCCGGCGCTATTGCGCCACGCGTTCCTCGTACCCGCAGCCCTCTCGCACGCACGCCAGCGCCGTCCGCGCGCCGCGCCCCTTCTGAGCCAGAAACGCTCCGCAGCGCGGACAGGTCTTGTCGCTGGGCGGATACCAGGTGACGAAGTGGCACGCCGGATATCCGCTGCATCCGTAGAAGGTCCGGCCCTTGCGGCTGCGCCGCACCACCACCGGCTGCCCGCAGATGGGGCAGACGGCGCCGGTCTTCTGCAGCAGCGGCCGCGTGTTCTGACACTCCGGATAGCCTGAGCAGGCCAGAAACCGGCCGAAGCGGCCGTGCTTCACCACCATCGGCCGCCCGCACACCTCGCACACTTCGTCGGTGGTTTCCTCGGGCAGCACCACCGGACCGGCCTCTTCCTCCGCGTGCGCCAGGTCGTGGGCAAACTCCTCATAGAAGCGCGCCAGCACGGTCTGCCAGGACGCCTGCCCCTCCGCCACCCGGTCCAAGTCCTGCTCCATCCCGGCCGTGAATTTGATGTCCACAATCTGCGGGAAAAACTGCTTCAGGAGGTCCACCACCACCCGGCCCAACTCGGTGGGCGCCAGCCGGCGCTCTTCGCGGCGCACGTAATCGCGGGCCAGGAGCGTTTCGATAATGGGGGCATAAGTGCTTGGCCGACCGATGCCCAGCTCTTCCAGCGTCTTGACCAGACTGGCCTCACTGTAGCGGGGAGGCGGCGCCGTGAAGTGCTGCTCCACGCGCAGATCGGTGAGACCCAGCGGCGTGCCCGCGGCCACGGTGGGTGGCGCGCCGGCCCACCCCTCCTCGTCCGGCTCGTCGTACAACGTCGTGAATCCGGCAAACTTGAGGCGCTGGCCCCGGCTTCGAAATCGGTGGCGTGCCGCCGCGATGTCGATGCTGACCGTGTCGTAGACGGCCGGCGCCATCTGACTGGCCACGAAACGCTCCCAGATCAGCCGGTACAAACGGTGCTGATCGCGCGACAAGGAGCCGCGCACCATGGCCGGGGTGCGCGACACCGCCGTGGGTCGGATGGCTTCATGCGCGTCCTGCTGCCCCGGGCGCTGTGGTGCCCGGCGCCGCTCCTGGGCTTGGTAGGTTGCCCCGTATGTGCCCTCGATAAAGTGCCGCGCCTCCGCCTCCGCCGTCTCGGCCACGCGGGTCGAGTCCGTGCGCATATAGGTGATGAGACCGACAGTGCCCTCGCCGGCCACCTCCAGGCCCTCATACAGCTGCTGGGCCAGTTGCATGGTGCGTTTCACCGTCAGGCCCAGGCGCTTGGACGCCTCCTGCTGCAAGGTCGAGGTGGTGAAGGGCGGAGCGGGCGAGCGGCGCCGCTGCTTGCGATCGACCGCCAGCACCCGCAGACGCCCCGGTTCCTGACCGCCGGCAGCATCGCGCGCGGCGGCCTGAACGGTATGCTCGACTTCGCGCGCGCTCATTTCGTCTGTAAACGAGA
>DAHVOH010000083.1 GCA_027318915.1 Clostridiales bacterium | reverse complement strand
GGCCAGACCGGCCGGTCCGCCCCCCACCACCAGCACCGTCGCCTCGCCGTGGTCCCGATGGGGTGTGGGCGGCCTGACTTGACGGGCCGCGGCGATGCCCATCCGCAGCAGATCCTCGGCCAGCTCCTGCGTCCCGGGTGCTTGCGCGGGCTGGCTCCAGGCGACCTGCTCCCGCAGGTTCACGCGCTGCACGGGAATGTCGCGCCCGGCGGCGTCCTGCCACCGCAACACCGCCCGATTGACGCGGGGGGAGCACGCCGCCACCACCACGCCATCGATGCGTCCGGCCCGCACGGCCTCCGCGATGCGCTCGGCGTCCTCCAGGCAAAAGGCCTCGCCCGACGCCAACTCCTCCACGTCGTCCGTCGCCTCCGCCCGCACGGCGTCCAGGAGGCGCTCGACGTCGAGGTTGTCGCCAATGGTGCATCCGCGGCACACATACACGCCGAGCCGCCGACCGGCGGACTGCGCCCCGCTGTCCGTTGCCATCGCTCTCCTCCATTCCTTCCGATGCCCGCCGGCGCCCGATGCTGTGCGCCTCGTCCACGGCGCACCCGAGGCTGCCGCCCCGGAACATCCTCCAGCCGCGTCCAATCAGCGAGCGACGACCTGTGCCAGCGTTCTGAGCGCCATCATGGCGGCGGCTGTTCCATCCTCCGCCGCCATCGCGACGTCCATCGGCGCCCGCGCACAGCCGGCGGCAAAAATCCCCGATCCCGGCATCTCTTGGACAAACGCGTCCGGATCCACCTGAATCGGCGACTCGGGGGTCCCGTGGGCCAAACTCGGCATCATGCCGGTGGCCAGCACCACCAAGTCGACGGGCACACGCGTCATGTGCCCCGCCAGCATGTCGTCCGCCACCACCACCAAATCGCCCGCCTCCGGGTCCCAGAGAATGTCGGCCACTTTGCCCTTGACGGCATGCATGCCCGGTCGTGCCAGCACGTCCGCGGCGAAGGTTTCATAGGTTCCCGGCGTGCGCAGGTCAATGTAGAACATGTACGCCTGCGCATCTGGCACGGCATCCAGCAGGTAGGTCGCCTCCTTGAGCGAGCCGAGGCAGCACACGGCGGAGCAATACTCCAGGTGCAACCGGTCGCGCGAGCCCGCGCATTGAATGAACGCCACCCGCCGCACATCCCGACCGTCGGACATCCGCTTCAATACGCCGCCCGTAGGGCCGTTCAGGGCCGCCATCCGTTCGAACATGACGTTCGTGATGACGTCCGGGTAGTGGCCGTAGGCCAAGTTGGTGATGGCCCGGGCGTCATAGGGATCCCACCCCGTGGCCATGATGATGGCGCCTACGTCCAACGTCACCGTGTCCTCGCCCTGCGCCAGATCGATGGCGCCATAGGGGCAGACCTCCACGCACGCCCCGCATTCCTCGAACCGGCAGGTGTCCGGGTCGATGGCGTACTTGACCGGATAGGCCATGGTGTGGCCGAGATAGATGGCCCGGGTGGTGGACATCCCGTAGTTGAAGGCGTCCGGACGATCCACCGGGCACACCTCCGTACACAGCCCGCAAGCCGTGCATCGGTCGTTGACGAAGCGCGGCGCCAGGCGCACGTCAACAGAGAAGCGTCCGGCCTCGCCGCGAATTTCGCTGACCTCGGCCAGGGTCATCACCCGCACCCGAGGATTGTCCCGCAGTCGGCGCAGGTTGATCTCAATCCCGCAGGTGGGCGGGCACAGTTTCGGGAAGTACTTGGCCAGCTGGGCCACCCGGCCGCCCAGCCAGGGCGTCTTTTCCACCAAGTAGACGTCCGCCCCCGACTCCGCGGCCTCCAGGGCGGCGGTGATGCCTGTGATGCCGCCTCCGACCACCAATACGCTTCCCAGCGTCTCCAAGGGACCCCTCCCCGCCGTCTCGGCTGCCGCCATGGTTTCTCGTCTCCCTCCGCCCTAAGACACCACGGGAATGTATGGCTCGGTGGACATCTCCCATTGGCCCGTGGCGGGGTCATATCGGGAGTTCACGAAGACCTTCCAGTGCTCGTCGTCGAGCTCAGGGTAGTCGCCGCGGTAGTAGTAACCGGGCCAGCGGGTTTCCTTGCGATGCAGCAGGTGACGCATGTGCACCTCGGCGCACCAGATCCGGTCGCGCAACTCCCAGCACCGGAGCAGTTCGTGCAGGTCGCGGGCCGTCAGGTTGGCCAAATCGTCGCGGAAGAACCCCATCAGTTCCAACCCCCGCAGCAGCAGCGGCTCGTTGGTCATGTACTGGGAGCCGACCCCGGCGGCGTATTCATCCATCAGCTTCTGCAGACGCAACAGCGCCTGCTTCGGGTACAGGTAATGCGGATTGATGTCCGACTTGGTCGAAGCCCCGGCGTGCGTCTCAAAGACTCGATAGGGCTCGAACAGCTCCGCCGTCAACGCCTGCACCTCGTCCGCGCTGACCCTGGGCCGTTCGCCCGCATCCATGATGAAGGCGACGGCCGCTTTGCCGGCCAGTCTGCCCTCCGTATAGGAGCCGGACGAGAACTTGTGCGCCGACGCGCCGGCGCCGTCTCCGGCCGCGAACAACCCGTCCACCGTGGTCATGCGGTTGTAGCCCCAATGGTACTCAGGCGGAGAGACGTCGGGTGGGCCACTCACCCACGCCCCGGTGCCGGACGCGTGGGATCCCATCAGATACGGCTCGGTCATGATGAGCTCGGAGGGCTCTTTGGCCGGGTCGATGTTGAGGGACGCCCAGAGCAGCGCCTGCGACATGGTCATATCCAAAAAATCTTCCCAGCCGTCGCTTTCGATTTCACGCACGCGCTTGGGGTCCAACCCTTCGGTCAGGGCGCCCAACGCCTCGTCCGTGCGCATGTAATGGGGTCCGCGCCCGGCCCGCCGGTCCAGCAGCATTTGGTGGTTGCGCAGCGGCGTGGGAATGGGCCGTGCCGCGCCATAGGGTAGGAAGTCCTGCAGGGCCCCCGCCTGGGTCTCTTCATAGTTCTCGCCGTACGCGTTCTTGACCCGACCCCGGAACAGCAGAAACCACATGCCCACCGGCCCATATCCATCCTTGAAGCGCGTGGCCACCAGCCGGTGCTCCATCTGGGTCATCTTGGCTCCGGCTCGAATCATGAGGCTGTAGGCCGAGCCCGTGTTCCAGGGCGCGTACCAGATGCGGCCCAGCCCCTCCCCCACCGCATGGGGCCGAAACACCATGGTGGCGCCGCCGGCGGCCACCACGACGGCCTGGGCCCGGAAGACATACACCTTGTGGTCGCGGACGCTGAAGCCCATGGCGCCGGCCACCCGGTTCTTCTCCCGGTCCATGAGCAGGTGCGACACAAAGATCCGTTCGTACACATTCTCGGCTCCGATGGCTCGGCGGGCCGCCTCCGCCACGATGGGCTTGTAGGATTCGCCATGAATCATCACCTGCCAGCGGCCCTCGCGCTTATAGCGGCCGTCCTCGGTCTTGAAGAACGGCAGGCCCCACTTTTCGAACATGTGGACGCTGGAGTCCACATGCCGGGCGATGTCATAGACGAGGTCCTCGCGGGACAGTCCCATCAGGTCATTGCGGACGTAGCGGACGAAGTCCTCCGGTTGATTCTCGCCGTTCTTCATCCCCATGTAGCAGTTAATGGCCGACAACCCCATGGCGACGGCCCCGCTCCGCTCGATGGCCGCCTTTTCCACGATGACCACCCGCAGATTCCGGTCCTTGGCCCAGTACGCGGCTTCAAACGCCGCCCCGCAACCTGCCATCCCGCCGCCGATAATCAGAAGATCGGCGTCCACCTCGACAATTTCGGGATCCTTCATCCAACCCCGCCTTCTTTCTGCTACGCCCGCTCGGGAACCGGAAGCTCCGGCACGCCAAGCCACTCGTCTTCGCCACAGAGGTGAGAGTCCGAAAGCGCACCCGCATTGGCCGCCTCCATGCCTGCGTGAGGCTCGATGGACCCCCACGGACTGGTGCGGATGGGGAATTTAAAGCGCTTGATCCGACCGTCGCGGTACTTGACCGTCCACATGATGGCGTCGGTGCCTCTGAGCGGCGTGAGGGCGGCGCCCATGGGCACCACGTCCGAGTATCCGCGCATGGCGATGGCCGACTGGGGGCAGGTTTTCACGCAGGAATAGCACTCCCAGCACATGTCGGGCTCTTGGTTGTACGACTTGCCCATCAGCTTGTCCAAAATCATGAGGTCGTTGGGACAGATGTACTGGCACGCCGGCTGGTCCAGCGCCTTGCAGCCGTCGCACTTGTCCGGGTTCACATAGGTCGGCACGTACGTTTCGCCTCCTCTTTCCGAACGCGACTATTCCCCACGGAAGCCGTCGACCGATGGCACGCCCGCGAAGCCAGTGGACCCCGATGCGCCGGCGGGCCCTTGGCCCGCGCTCCCTCGCCTACGTCTGGCGATAGTACTCGCGGAGCAGGGCCAGCACCTCCGGACGGCTGAAATGCTCGGGGACCGCCTCGTCCCGCCGCAGCATCTCGCGCAGCCGCGTGCCGCTGATGGTGATCCGCTCTGCGGCGCCATGCGGGCAGGTGCGCGTGGTCGCCATCCCATCGCACACTTGACAGTAGAACGTTTCGCCCACCCGGAGCGGCTGAATCTCCAGAGCGTCGGCCGGAATTTCCCGAAAGATCTTCTGGGCGTCGAAGGGACCGTAGTAGCTGCCCACGCCGGCGTGATCGCGACCGATGATGAGGTGGCTGCATCCGAAATTCTGGCGAAAGACGGCGTGCAAAAGCGCCTCCCGGGGCCCGGCGTAGCGCATGTCCAGGGGATAGCCGCCCACCACCACCGTGCCGGGCACGAAGTAATGCTCCACCACCGCGGCAATGGCCGCCACCCGCACCGGGGCGGGAATGTCGCCGGGCTTCAGGCGGCCCAGGACCTGATGGATGAAAAGCCCGTCCGACACTTCAAGCGCCAGTTTGGCGAGGTATTCGTGGGACCGGTGCATGGGATTGCGTGTCTGGAAGGCCGCCACCCGCTCCCAGCCGCGGGCGGCGAATTCTGCCCGGGTTTCGTCCGGGCGCAGACACAGACCGGGGTATTGGGCCCGGCACGCCCCCTCGCTCAGCACCTCAACCGATCCGGCAACCTTGGTCGCGGAAGCGGCCATGACACGAGCAACGCCGGGGTGGGCCTCGTCCGTCGTGTGAAACACCTTTTCGCATTCCCGGCGCCGATCAATCGTATAGGTTTCCTCAACCGTGAGAATGCCCAGCAGATCGCGGGATTCTTCGTCCACCAGGGCCCGGTCCGTTCCCGGCCTCATACCGGCCGCCTCCACTGGGTCGACCGACAGCGTGATGGGAATCGGCCAAAACACCCCATCCGCCGTGGACATCTCCGCCAACACCCGTTCCCAGTCGTCGCGGCGCATAAATCCGGACAAGGGCGTGAATGCCCCCGTGCCCATCATCAGCAGATCGGCCGACTCCAGAGAACTCATGGTAATTCTCGGCAGGGTCTCGGCATAGGCGCGGCGATCCGTTCGCGCCCCACTCTCCACCAGCCGCGGCAACAGGCGCCGCTCGGGTCCGTGCGGTCTCACCAAGGGCATATGGGTCCATCCCCCGCCGCCCTGCGTGCGGGCAGCCAGTTTCACCAGTCCACGACACCATACCGGCATCCGTTTCCGTACACGGCCACGATAGTGCCAACAAGTTTACCATGTCAATAGCTATTGGGCGGCTTTCCTTCATCCTCGCCTATTGTTTACCCATACGGGTAGTGGTCGGCGGACGATTCTCCGGACGAGATGGCGGCCCCACGACCATCGGCAATCGGCGCGCGGACGCCCGCCGGCCTGAGTCCCGCCATGGCCGGGCCTGGGCGGACACGCGCTCCCCCGGGCGCCGACGGCCGGTCCGCCATGGACCCACCGCTCGGGGTCCCGGCCGGAGACCAGCCCGCCGGCGCGAAGTCCTTGACGCTTCCCTCGCCAAGGCATGATATGAATGAGAGAGGCACGGGCAGTCCGCTCGGTGGTCCTTTTTGCCCGAAGCATTGTCTGGACCCGGTTCCAGGACCGGGCCGGTGGGAGGCAACAACATATGGCTGGCTTTCGCATCGAAAAAGACTCCATGGGCGAGATGCAGGTGCCCGAAGAAGCGTACTATGGCGCGCAGACGCAGCGCGCGGTGCTCAACTTTCCCATCAGCGGCATCCGCTTTTCCCGTCCGTTCATCCGGGCGCTGGGACTCATCAAGCGAGCCGCCGCCGAAGTGAACATGGACCTCGGGCAGCTGGACCGGCGGCTGGGCGCCGCCATTGTCCAGGCCGCCGACGAAGTGGCCGAGGGTCGGCTGGACGACGCGTTCGTCGTCGACATCTTTCAGACCGGTTCGGGTACGTCGACCAACATGAATGCGAACGAGGTCATCGCCAACCGCGCGGCGGAAATTCTGGGTGAAGCCAGAGGTTCCAAGGCTGTTCACCCCAACGATCACGTCAACATGGGCCAGTCCAGCAACGACGCCATTCCTACGGCCATTCACGTGGCGGCCTTGGATTTGGTGGAGCATCGCCTCATTCCCGCCCTCGAGATCTTGGAGCGAGGCCTCGGTGCAAAGGCGCAGCAATTTGACGACGTCATCAAGATTGGCCGCACCCATCTTCAAGATGCGACGCCCATTCGCTTGGGCCAGGAATTCAGCGGCTATGAAAGCCAGATCGCCCACGGTGTGCGTCGGGTGCGGCAGGCGGCCGAGGGACTTCGCGAACTGGCCATCGGGGGCACCGCCGTGGGAACCGGCATCAATACGCATCCGGAATTCGGCCGGCGCATGGCCGAGCGCCTCTCCACCCTGACCGGCGTGCACTTCGTCGAAGCCGAGAACCACTTCGAAGCTCAAGCGGCCAAGGACGCCGCCGTGGAAATGAGCGGGACCCTAAAGACGGTGGCCGTCAGCTTCTTCAAAATTGCCCAGGACATCCGTCTGCTGGGATCCGGCCCGCGCTGCGGCATCGGCGAGCTCATCATTCCCGCCACCCAGCCGGGGTCCAGCATCATGCCCGGCAAGGTCAACCCCGTCATCTGCGAATCGGTGATGATGGTCTGCGCCCAGATCTTTGGGAACGATGTGGCGATCACCACGGCGGGCCAGCACGGCAACTTCGAGCTGAACGTCATGATGCCGGTGCTGACCCACAATCTGCTCCAGTCGATCGAGCTGTTGGCCGCCTCGGCGGTTAACTTTGAAGAAAAGCTGCTGCGCGGGCTGGACGCCGACCGGGAACGTGCCGCGAGTCTCGTCGAGCAAAGCTTGGCCATGGTCACGGTGCTGGCCCCCGTCATCGGCTACGACCGCGCCGCGCAAATTGCCAAGCACTCTTTTGAGACCAAGAAGACCGTTCGTCAATTGGTTTTAGAAGAAAACATCCTGCCGCCCGACGAAGTGGAGCGGCTCCTGGATCCCTGGAGTCAGACCGAGCCCGGCCGCGCGTAGACCGGCCAGGGAAGTGCAAGGCCGAACTCCGGGAAGGGGCGCCGGGACGGAAAAGGCGGTCGCCACCGGCACCGCGCCGCTTCCTGGGCGTTCGGTCGCCCACGGCCCCGACGCCGGCGGACCAAGCGCGTTCAGGTCCCGGGGTCGGGGTGTGCCGCGTTCGGTCAGCTTGCGGCGCCCTGTCGTGGGTGCTGACGCGGCATCTCGCACCTCTGGCCAGCGATACGGACCCGAGCCCGCTGGCGCCCACCCGAGAGCGTGTCGTGCCGCCTTCGCCCGGTGGCCGCCACAGCTTCAGAGCCCTGTACCCCGGGGCCGGTGCCCACATCCGGGCCGGGCACGGGCGTCTCTGTGACCGCCGACTACCCTGCAAACGCCTTCACCGCGCCGGGCTCCGTCGCGGTTTCCAGCAGGTCAAGGGCAGCGACCACGCGACGGGTTTGCAGCGCCCGGTCACCGGGAGGGCCTGCCGTCTCCCCTCGCGGACCCGGCACCAGGAGCGTCCGGGGCGGCCTGACAGCGCGCGTCCGGCTGGGGAGATTGGACAGGGTGACGGTGCTGAAGCCGCAGTCTTCCAAATACCGGGCAACCAGTCCCACGGACTGATGACACAGGGGTCAAACCGGGACCAGGAGGACGGCATCCACCGCATCTTGCGCGAACATGTCGACGATGGCGCCGCCGGAAGCCTGAAAGAAACGATGGATGTTGGTCTGGTAACCCATAAACGAAACGTGCCGCGGCGCCAGATCCCCAATGCCCGTCCCTTGCAATCCTCTCAGCACATCGAGGGGAAACACTGCGTTGTAGTCCGCCAGAGCCCCCGCCGGATTATAGTGCCCATGATGAATCTCCCACTGCGTCAGCGGCCCCGGTCCCTCCACAACGCGATATCCATTGTCGCCCTCGGGATTGTCCGCCTGGAATGGAACCTGCCCGGGTCGGATCAATCCTCCGGAGGTCACGAGCGCGATCCGCGCTTGCGCCAGTGGCCGGGTCAACGGCGTCCACGGGGCAGTCTCATAGGTGAGCCACGGATAGCCGCGAAATCCGTCAGCCCACGCATGGGCTTCCAGCGCAGGACGTGCCCCGGCCAGCCACGTTGGGTAGCGTGCCGGCCAATCCGCACCGAACAAGGTGGTCCTGTCATCACCGCCGAGCAGCTGTGCTGGTACGGCAACCCAATCCCTATACAGTTGCAAGGGAGGAAGGCCCATGCAGGACTGGCGGCGCATTCCCTGTCCCATCGAACGGACGGCGACCCTCCTGGCCGACCACTACCTCATCATGATGATCCGCGACCTGATTGCCGGTCCCAAACGATTTCGAGATCTGGAAGCGGCCGCCATCAATCCCCGCACGCTCTCAGCCCGTCTGCGCCATCTCCAAGAGACGGGATTCGTACGAAGAGAGCAGGAAACGACCGCCCAGCCGGCGGTCGCTGTGTACCGCCTCACCGAGAAGGGCGAGGCCGTGATTCCGCTGGTGGATTTAGTTCGCGAATACGGCCACACGTGGTGTCCGCTGCAAAAGTGACCGGGCCCGCGACAGGCGCGGTAGCTGCCCCATCTCCGCAGCCTCTCACCCCGGGGGGATCGGTCAAATCGGTGACGCCGTTGCACCGAGTCCATCGCCCACGCTCACGTAATAGTGAGTCACCGTCTCATCGTAATGGGAGAGGAGCGCGCGGGCTTCCGACGGCACCCTCGCGACGTCCGCCTCGGGACCCGCAAATCTGTGCACCGCATCGTCACTAACAAAGAGAAACAGGGTTTGAAACTCCACCTCATCGGGGCCATCGCGGCGCAGAACATACCCGCCCAGATAGCCCGCATGCGCCTGCAGCTCCGACAGCACGACGGTGCGCACAAACTGTTCATAGGCGTCCGCCGCCGCAGGGGCTGTCCATCCCCGCCAAAGGCGCGCGATCACGACGGATCCCTCCCCCCACCGCGGTCACCCGCTGGGCAGCACCCGCTATTCGCCTTGCCAGTGTTCAAGGTGACGTACGGTCCGTTCATTGACCACGTTGCCCGTGTTGAGGGTGGTGGCCGGCTCGATGAGGACCACCTCCACCTCCTCGGCGGCGACCGGCAAGTGCTCCATCCCCCGCGGAACGACCAGCAGTTCACCGGCGTGCAGCACAACGTCCCCGTCCGGCAGTCGAATCGTCAGCGCCCCTTTGTGGACCCAAAACAACTCGTCCTCGTCATCATGATGGTGCCAGAGAAACTCGCCCTGCAGCTTCACCACTTTGACGTGGGTTTCGTTGACCTCGGCCACGATGCGTGGATTCCAGGTGTCTTGCACCGCCTCAAAGCATTCGGATAGACGGACACTACGAACGGCCATGCGATCATCTCCCAACTCAAGAACTCGCGACGCCGAAAGCAACCGCACACCGCGTTTCGCACCACACCACTCGAGCCCATTACGTGACGTCGCCCGGATGTCTTCGAGCCCACGAGCGTCCGCTTCCGCCGCCACGCCGAAGTCGCCGAGTCGTCCAGACTCGGAAGGCCGTTGGGCGTCCGACCGGCACCACCCTTGCCACATCGCCGCGTGAATCACGGTCGGCCCCGTCGCCGCCGCCATCCGGCGGACCGCCACGGATGGCGGCCTAGTCTGATCCTGACCGTTTGCTCGCACCGGACCCATGCCGGCGCCGACGCGGAGGCTCCCCCCGCCGGCGCCTCTGATCGGCGCCTTTCCCACCGGGGGTTGCGAACGATGAGCCGTCTCGGCGGCTGGCAGCTGCCCGGGACCGAAGCGCTGATTGGTCAGGAGCCGTTCGCGTCGCACCCGACACGGTTGCCGAAGCAAGCGTCCGCCGCGCCGGCTCCGCATCCCGCCCCATCTGTCCTCGGCGGAACAACCGCGGAACCCACGTTGCCCCCGCTGTGCGGGGGCAAGCGCTTAGCGCACCTCAGTCCGGTGACGACACAAGGGCCAGCCGATGCCCTTCCGGGTCCTGCACGATCCGGATCGCCGCACCTCCCACCTGCACCGTTCCGATCGTGCGCCCGCCCTGCGACTCAAACCCGTCCACGGCCGCCTCCACATTCCGCAGCAAGAAGACCGGCAGCGCCGGCCCTATGCCGTCCTCGGGCACCGCGGCCAGCACCCAAACATAGCCACTGTCACCCGCCATGACAAGGCTGTCCGCATCGCGCGCCACCAGGCGGAACCCGAGACCTCGATACACCAGCAGCGCCGCTCCCAGATCGGCGCTGAACTGGAGCATGCCCACCGGGACGGGGCGCTCAGACATGGGCTTCCGTTTTTACCTGCCAGGATTCCAGCCGAGCGATGACCGCGCGCGTGATCTGGCTCGGCGTCGAGGATCCCGCGGTGACACCCACACGTCCCAGGCCCCGGAACCACACCTCCTGCAGGTCGTCCGCCGTTTCCACACGGTAGGCGGGCTTGCCGCCCACCTTCTCCACCACTTCCACCAGCCGATTGGAATTGTTGCTGCGCGGATCGCCAACCACGACGATGGCGTCCACATCAGCCGCCGACTTGACGGCGGCCTCCTGTCGCAGTTGGGTGGCGAGGCAGATTTCGTTGTGCACTTCGGCGTCGGGCCGGCGCGATTGCAGCACCGCGATGATGTCCCGGGTATCCCACTGGCTGAGCGTCGTCTGCGTGAGAATCGCCAGCGGCTGCTCGGGCAGCGCGACGGTGCGCGCTTCTTCCACGGAACTCACCAGCGTCACCGAGCCGGCAGGCGCCTCACCGATGGCCCCGGCCGGTTCCGGATGGCCGCGGGTGCCGATGTAGACGATATGGAACCCCGCGGCCACACGGTCCTTCAGCAACACATGGGTCTTGGTCACATCGGGACAGGTCGCGTCCAGCACATGCAAACCACGGGCCGCGGCTCGCTCGCGCACCGCGGGCGACACGCCGTGGGCGGTGAAAATCACCGTAGCGCCTTCGGGCACCTGATCCAGCAAGGCCAACCGGTCCGGGCCGTCCAAGGTGAGAATGCCATGCCGCGTCAGGTCGTCCACCGCGTGGCGGTTGTGCACAATATGGCCCAGCACCACCACCGGATGCGGAATCGAGGGGTCGGAGACGGCCTTCTTGGCCAGCGTGAGCGCGTCCACGACGCCGTAACAATAGCCCCGCGGGGTAATCTTGAGCACGTCCATGGCGCACCTCCTCCTCTCCAGCATCGGGATTGCGCGGACCGCCGTCAAGCGCGGCGACGGCACCTTTGTTCGTCAGCCGAGGGGGAGGCCGGCCGCACGCGCCAGACGGCGGAGGTGGCCCAAAAACGCGTCCTCCCAGTCCGGATGGTAGGTAAATGACGCCGGATGCGGCAGAAACGCCAGATAGGGTGCCTCCCCGGCCATCGTCCCGATTCTGCCCGGGCGCACCGGGCGACCCAGTGCCTGCTGCACCGCGCGCTCCGCCAGCCGCCCCAGCGCCACCACCCCGATGGGCCGCACCGCCGCCAGCTCGTCGATGAGGTGACGCCGACAGCGCCCGATCTCCGCGGCTGCGGGCGGCCGATTCACGGCCATGCATGCGGTCTGCACAATGCGGCAAAGCCCGTCCTCGAATGCCACGGTCGGCAAATCCGTCCCGCTGTTCTTCACGGCGCAGGCTTTGGGCGCGCACTTGACCACGTTGGTGATATACACCCTCTGCACCTGGGAGCCGAGCGCCGCACGCAGGCGGCGCCCGCTGGCGTCGCCCGCAAACGGAAGACCGGTACGGTCCCCGCCGAGTCGCCCCGGCGCCAGGCCCACCAGCATGAGCGGCGCCGGCACCGGACCCACGCCCGGTACCGGCGCCCTTCGACAGCGCACCAAGTCGGGACAGTCCCGACAGCCGCGGACCCGATTCGCCAATTCCTCAGCTGGCAACGACCTGTTCGCTGGCGGGGTCGAAGACATGCATCCGGTCCGGATCCAGCACCACCGTCACCCGGTCCTCGGCCGCGCCGTGCCACCCGTTGCCCACCCGCGCAATCAGCGCCTGCCCGTCGCCCACCTCCAGATACACCATGTTCTCATGCCCCATCGGCTCCACCACCCGCACCAGCGCCGGCACCGCCAGCCCCGGGTGCCCCGCGTCCAAATACACATCCTCCGGCCGCACACCCAGCGTCACCTGCGGCCCGTCCACCCGCGCCACCCGCGCCGCCAACGCCGCCGGCAGCGCCATCCGCGCGTCCGCTCCCAGCACCGCCTGCACCTGCCCCTCCGCCCGCGTCAGCGTGGCCGTCAACAGATTCATCGCCGGCGTCCCCACAAACGTCGCCACAAACTGATTCGCCGGCCGGTGGTAAATCGCGTCCGGGGTGTCCAC
>DAHVOH010000082.1 GCA_027318915.1 Clostridiales bacterium | reverse complement strand
TTCGTTTTTTGGCCGTGCCCGCTTCCCGCCCGTGACGCCCGTTGTCTGACGGCCCTTGCCCCTGATGCGCGCACGCCAAACCAGAGCGTGCACCCGGCCCGCCTGGTCGCCGGTGAGGCCAGGGTTCTGGTCGGCCGGCGAGGGCGACAGGGTTCTGTTCGTCAAGCCGTTCGGCGATCGCCCGCGCCAGAACCGTCATCGTGTCAGCGGTCACGTTATTGACCACCCCAGGCAGTGAGAAGGTCATGCAATTTACCCACCAGGGTATGAGAGAGCAGCGCACAGCGCCGGGATAACCCGACACCGTTCGCCAACGCCGCGTGGCGCGGATGTGAACTTCAATTTTGGAACGTAGCCATTCAGGTAGACGCGGTCCGCGGCTTCGACCTGCAGGGTCACGTGCTGTCGCACGAGCCCCGGGATATCCTCCACCATTCACCACTCCTCGACAGGAGGGGTACGGAGGCTACCCGTCGCGCTCCTTGCCACCGCACGAATCCACCCAGTTGCCTACGCTCGGAGGGTTAGGGACGCCCGGCGCCGTCAGGCGCTGGCGTCCCTGCTAGCTCATGGCCTACCACCTGGCGGAGCGGGGGGGGGGCCAGTGCTGGGGCGACTGGGAATCACTGCGACGGGCCCGGGATGCGCACCGAGGCGATCAATCCGTGAGTATCGAATCATGTCGAACGGTTCTCCCGCCGACCCCTTTGACGGTTAGAGAACATACGCGCGACCATTAATTAGTCGACGAACCTGTCAGATCTTCGTCAAAGTCTTCAAGCTTCCGGACCCCTCTGCGGGGGCCGCAGTGAGTTTTTAGCGCCTATCCGGCCACCTGCTTACCGCCGCGCAGTGGGCCACGCGGGTGAAGGAACCACCGACCCTGTGTCGTCCCGCGCTCACCCCGAGGGATGATCCAGGCGGCATGCCCCCAATTCACCCCCTGGGATGAGATCCTGCTGGGCCATTTTGGTGGACAATGGCCCGCACCCCTCGCGGACCTGGGCGCCTCTGGACCCCGCGGCTTGGCAGGCACCATCGCAGGGACGAACCGGCACGGTACGAATCGGAGCTGGCGCGAGCGCATCCATCGCGAGACACGGGACGAACCCTTGCGAGGAGTGGATCGGCGTGCGCATCCGGACCATCGGAGCCAGTGCGGGATGGATCGGTTCGTGCCGCCGAGGCAGCGAGGGGCGGGAGTGCCGCCGGTGGACCGGCTGGGCGGCGGTCGTCGCCGTGGGGGCCTTGTCCGCCTCACTTGCCCTGGCGTCGCCCTCCGTGCTGGCGGGCGGCGGTTCGACCGCGCCAACGCTCGCGGAGTTCGGCGGTGCCAATGGGTTGCAGGTCCACAACTATCTGCAGCACCTCACGGTGGGACCGGATGGCAATGTGTGGTTCACCGACATGGGACAGACGCCCGCCATCGGCATGATCAAACCCAGCACCGACCTTATTGCCGAATACTCCAACGGATTGCCGCCATCTGTTACGCTCGGCGGAATCACGGCCGGACCGGACGGTAATCTGTGGTTTACGGACGCCGGAACGCCGGCGATCGGCAGGTTTAACCCCGCTACCCACGTGATCACCGAATTCACAGCGGGGCTGAACACCGGGAGCCAGCCGCTGGACATCGTGGCCGGCCCGGACGGGAACCTGTGGTTCACCGACGACGGGACCACCAAGGCCATCGGCTTTCTCGACCCCACCACGGGCGCCATCACGGAGATCAGTTCCGGTTTACAAGCAGGCAACCTGAGCGACCCCCTCCGGATCACGGTGGGGCCAGACCACAACATGTGGTTCACGGACGACGGGGCCACCACAGCCGCGATCGGCAGAGTGAATCTCCGCAACGGCGACCAGATTACTGAATTCACGACCGGGCTCTCCGCTTTGCACTATCCGGGGGGCATTGTGACCGGACCCGACGGGAACCTCTGGTTCGCCGCGTGGAATGCCATCGGGCGGATCACGCCGTCAGGTACGATCACGATGTACACGGCGGGACTGCAGAGCTACGCGCAGGTTCAGTACATCGCGTCCGGGCCCGACGGAAACCTTTGGTTCAACGACGCCGGCGGCAGCCCGTCCAACCCTCAACTGGGCATGATCAACCCCACGACGGGCGCGATCACCGAGTTCAGGAGCGGTCTGCCGGTGAGCACACAGCCCGCCGCGATCACCGTCGGACCGGCTGGCTCCGATACCCTGTGGTTCGCCGACATTGCCGCTTACGCCATCGGTGAGATCATTCCCGCGGGGTCCGCGTCCGGGACTTCCATCCAAGGCGTGACCGTGACGCCGTCCGCGGCGGGCGCTGCGGCCCTCACGGACTGGACCGTGGACTTTAGAACCAGCGCCTCCGGAGCCCTTGCGGCGGGTGGCGCAAGCGTTTCCGCGGCGGTCTACGTCTCGGCACCCGGCGGGACCGTGTTGCCCGGCACGGCGGGGGATTATGTGCTCAACGGTACGGTGGCTGCCGCCGTCTACGGGGGCGGGTCGGACGCCGTGCGGGTGGTGCCCGGGAACTCGATCGGCGCGTCCACCAACGTGTCGTTGGGCGTGCGCGGCGTCACCAATCCGGCGGCGGGTACTTACGGGCCGACCGCGTTCTCGGTATGGACCAGCGCCGATACGGCGGCCGCCCACCCTGCCCTCGGCCTGACCTTCGGCGGCGGGGGGACCCCATCAGTCCCTGCCGTGACGGGAGTGTCGCCGGCCAGTGGGCCCGGAACCGGCGGCACTGCGGTGACGATCAGCGGCAGCGGATTCACCGGAGCGACCGCGGTGGACTTCGGGCCGGGCAACCCGGCACTGAACGTCACGGTGGTTTCGGCGACCTATCTCACCGCGACGGCGCCGTCGGGCAGCGGCCGCGTAGACGTCACCGTAACCGCTTCCGGAGGAACCAGCGTGGTGAATCCGCCAGGCGACCGGTTCTCGTTCGTCGCCGCGCCGATCGTGACCGGTGTCAGCCCAAGCTTCGGCCCGGCCGCCGGGGGTACGCGGGTGACCGTTGACGGCAGCGACTTGACGGGCGCGACGACCGTGGATTTCGGGCCGGACCATCCGGCCAGTGACGTCATCGTGGAGTCGAACACCAGTCTGACGGCCGTCACTCCGCCGGGATCTGGACCGGTGGCGGTGACCGTCACGGGTCCGGGCGGGACCGGAGGGGCGGGTCGCAGCGGGGATAACCTCTACTTCTACGTCCCGGTACCGGTCGTCACCGGGGTGTCGCCCGGGGCCGGATCCGTGGACGGAGGGTCTGCTGTCGTCATTACCGGCGACAACCTGGTTGCGGCGACGTCAGTCCAATTTGGCGCGAACGGGCCGGCGCAGTCGTACCAGGTGGTCTCGGCTACCGAGATCGACGCCCTGTCCCCGCCCGGGAGCAACGGAACAACCGTGGACATCACGGTGACGACGGCTGGTGGAACGAGCACCCTGGTCGCGGCGGACCGGTACTCCTTCGTGGTGGTGCCACGGGTGACGGGAATCCAGCCCTCGGAGGCGCCCGTGGGAACCCAGGTGGCCATTGCCGGGTCGGGGCTCAGCGGGGTCACCGCGGTCCAATTCGGCGGCGTCAACGCCGCCTATGTGGTGGCTTCAGACGGACTGATCTACGCGACGGTTCCGGCGGGATCCGGTACCGTTCCTGTGGCCGTGCTTGGCCCAGCGGGCGTGGCGGCCAAGGTGAATTCGCTGGCGACTTCCGTGCAATTCACGATCAGTCGGCCGATCACCCTGCAACTTCAGGTGGTGGACACAACCGGCCACTCCGTCGCCGGCATTCCGCTGCAGGTGACCGATCCGGTGACCGGGGCGGTGGTGGGGACCGCGACCAGCGGCGCCGACGGTTCGGCGTCGATCAGCGGCCAAATCGCGGCAACGAGCGCACAGGTGATCGCGACCATCGGGAATTCCGTGCCTTACTTCACCAAGACGGGGACCACCCTGACGGTACCGGTTCCCGCCGCTGACGCCACCGTGCAGGCTGCTGTGCAACTGACGTCCTTGCCGACGGGTACGTTGAGCGGCCTCGTTCGGGACCAGTTCGGCGAACCATGTTCCGACTGTTCGCTTGAGGTGGACGAGACGGTGGATGGGCGGGACTGGACGTACAACGCGGTACCCGATGCCACGGGGGCCTATCAGGTGGCTGTGCTGGCCGGCACGGCCCAGGTGACGGCCTTCGACTGGGCGGCCTACATGGCCACCGTCACGGTCACAACCACGGTGCCGGCCGCCGGCACCACGATCCAGAATCTGGACGTCAACCGCACATCAGGGCAGCTCAATATCCAGCTTTACACGCATCTGGCGGGCGGATCATGGCAGGGGCCCCTGCCCATCACCTGGCGCGTGGCATCGCATTTTGAGATTCAGGTCACCGACCCCAGGGGTATGGGGCTCCCCGTGAGCTCGAACACCGTTCCGATCGCCTATGCTCCCGGAACTCAGTTGCGGGTGTGTGCGGAGCAAACGGTTGAAGGCCTGCCGCGCACTTGCGTCACGGCGACCGTCGGGCCGGACTATAACGCGGTCGCGGTTGTGCGCCTGGCCCAGGAGGGGAACCTTGAGGCCACCGTCGATGTGGGCACAGGGTGTGCCACCTACCAGATCGATGACGCGTCGGACGGCGCGCTCGTCGCCCAGGGGGGCTTGAACGCCAATGCAGGCGACTCATTCGCTGTCTCTCTCCCCCTCGGCCAATACCTGGTCAATGTGCTGGGGTATTCGGTATGCAATGGCGTGCTCACGGCCGCGAGCCATGTCGAGGCACAGGTGTTGTCGGACGGCACGACCGACCTTGGGACCATCGGGACAGCACCGGTTGGGGGCGCCTTTGCGGGTGCCGGTAACGGGATCACGTCCACTCCGGGCGGTGCGGCGGCAGGCGAAGTGGTGACCTTGCATGTTCAGTACCAGAACGGCGGCTCCGTCGCCGCCCAGGACGCGCAGGCCATGCTCGACGTGCCCGCTGGAACCTCCCTTGTCGCCGGTAGCATCACAATGAACGGAAGCCCCGTAACGGCCACCCCCGATAAGGGTGGTGAGACGGTCGCGCTCGGAGACGTCGCCGCCCAGGCGGGAGGGACCATCCGTTATCAGTTGGCGCTGGACGCCTCGCTGAGTCAGCCCTCGATCTCCGTTGGGGCGCAGATCCTCTACACCGCCAATGGCGCGGCGCAGACCGACCCCGTGGGCACGGCTGTCGTGGCCGTGTATTCGCACCAAGTGACCTTGGATACATCGGGGCAGACATCGAGCGCCACGATCACGCTCTCCGGTCGGGCCGCTGCGGGCAGCACAGTCGGCGTGTACGATGGTGAGTTACTCCTCGGCACGACGCAAGCCGACCAGGGATTCTGGAACATGCAGGTCACTCTCCCTCCCTCCGGAGGCACCGGCACCGGTAACGCCGCCACAGTCTACGAACTCCACGCCCAGGCGGCGGATGCGACCGGGACGTACGACTCACCGGTCGTCGCGGTTACCTTCGATCCGAACGCCCCACAGCTGATTCAGGTGTGTTTGTCGCAGCGCCTCATGTTGGATGGAGGCGACCACGTATGCGTCGATCCGCGACAGGCCAGCGACCTACACCCGCCATTCGTGTATGTTCCCGGGTATCCGCTCGAAGCGAGCTTCACCTTTAGCGATCCCGGTCGGATCAGCGACCTGATGGTATTTCTGCAAGGGTCCACCGGGGAGGCCGCGGCGGCGACCCTGGGCAGCGACGGCGTGTTCCGCGCAGACCTAACCGTCGGTTCCGGAGACCCCGGTGATCTCTCCTGGCAATACTGGGTCAAACCGATTCCGGTTGCCGCCACCGGTGGGGCTGCTCCTGCCGGTGGGCAACAACCCGTGCCGTCGCTACTGCGGGGCGCCCAGGTCACCGCCGACTCCGTGTCCGCCGACGGCAGCGCGGCTTCGGTCACGATGTCTTTCCCCGGGCTTCAGGGAGCCCAGGTCACTCTCACCTTCCACGACCAATCAGGCGTCGCCTACACTGTGACCCCTGCCGACAGCGCCCAGGCGTCCGTTAGCGGCTTGTCTGTATACGGCTACCAGGCCGAGATGCCGCAGCCGGCATCTGGAACGTCCCAGCTCGCGTGGCATATCCAGGCCGACTTACCGACGGGTTCAACCACAGTGCCGCTTGCGCCCGGGGATCCTCCCCTGGACGCGACGCAGGTGGACATCCAGTCCAACATCAACCCGGCCGAACTGGATCAGGCCTTGGCTGAATCCGAGTCCTCTCCTGCGTTGCCCAAGTTTCTTAACCGCTTCTTCAGCGGTGAGGTCGGCGGGGAGTCGGCTGAGACTGGGAGTATCGCGAGTTGGGCTCTGAATCTGTTGAACACGGCAGAGGCGATTCAGGCCGGTACCGCCGAGTATCAGCAGAACTCCCAACTCGGGGAGATCATCGGTCGTTGTGGTGCCGGTGCAAGTTCGAGCGTCGGCGGCGGCCGAGCCATGCAGGGCTTCCTCGACAACCAACAGGCGATTAATCTGGAGATACTGGCCAACCAGTTGTTCGCGGCCTTCGCCTACTATTTCCCTTCGCCTACGACCGGTCCAGGTCAGTTGGTGTGGCAGCAAATCCAGCGTTGGGCATCCAACGTCGTCGACCTCCAGCTTTTTGACATCCATCAGGCACTGCAGGATCAGCAACTGCGGGCCCTGTACCTCCTATATGGAAAATCCGCCTTCAATATCCGACTTCAGGGCGCGCAACTGCCTGGCGGTGGGGTGGTGGTGGAACCCAGCGGCCCAACCGTCCAAATCCCGTCAGGCCAAAAGTGCCCAGGTCCGCAGCCGAACATACTGCCCGGCATCCTGAAGGCCAACTGGATCGAGGATCCCAGCGGCTACGTTTACGAGGGAGTGAGCAGCAACCGCGTGCCGGGCGCGACCGTGACCGCGTTGCAGCAGGATCCCGCCACCGGCTCCTGGTCCCCGTGGAGTGCTCAGGCGTACGGCCAGCAAAACACTGAGACGACGGACGGACAGGGTCGTTACGGGTGGAACGTCCCGTTTGGCAACTGGCAGGTCACCGTCCAAAAGCCCGGTTACGCCACGGCCGCCAGCGCCGTCGTCACGGTACCACCGCCACAATACAACGTGAACGTTGGTTTGGTGTCCCTGAGCCGGCCGGCTGTCTCCTCCGCCTTCGCCGCGGCCGGCGGCGCCTTTGTGCAAGTGGACTTCAGCCAGTACATGCTGGCGTCCACCCTCGACGGAGCCAACATCACTGTCACCACGGCGGGCGGAACAACGTTGAGCGGCACAGTGCAGGCCGTCAATCCCGTTGACGATCCCAACGGCGTTCTCCTGACGCAGACCGCCGACTTCGTGCCCGTGACACCCCTGACCCCTGGCCAGAGCTACACCGTCGATGTGAGCCAAGCGGTCGCCAACTATGCCGGGAATCCCATGGTGGCCGCTGTATCCGACCGGCTCACGGTGCCCAACACACCCTCTGCTGTCACTATCACACCCAGCAGCACGTCAGGCGTGGCTGACGGCCAGACGGGCGTGACGCTCCAGGCCAGCGTGACCGACGCCAGCGGCCGGGTCGTGCCCGGCGTACCGATCGCTTTCAGGACGACGCTCGGGACGCTCTCCGTCACCCAGACCGTATACACCGACGCCTCGGGCACGGCGACCGACACCCTCACGGCGAGCTCGGCCGGTTCGGCCTCCGTCTCGGCGCAGGCCGCTGGGCTGCCAGTGGCGCAGACTCAGATAAACTTCATGCTGCCGGCACGGGTGGCCACGACGGTGACCGTCAGCGCAACCCCGGCCAGGGCACCGAGCGGGGGCCAGGTGACGCTCACGGGGACCGTCCTCGATCAGTACGGCCAGCCGCTGCCGAACGCGTCGGTGACGTTCACGAGCACGCTGGGCGTGCTCACGGATCCGGAGGCGCTGAATACGAACGCGTCAGGTCAGGTCAGCACGACGCTGACGGGCACCGACTTCACCGGGAGCCCTTCGGTCGGTCAGGATATCGTCACGGCATCCGTGGCCGGCACCGCAGCCAGCGGCTCGGCGGCGGTCGCCTTCATCGCCCCTCCATCGGTCGCCACCTCGTTGAACATCGCCAGCAGTTCGGCTGCGGCTCCGGCGGACGGTCAAACCCCAGTGACCGTCTCTGTTTTGGTAGACGACCAGTTCGGCAACCCGATCGCTGGCGTACCAGTCGCCTTCACCACCGACCTCGGGCAGTTGACCCCTGGAGGGAGCGCGGTGACCGACGGACTCGGGGCCGCGACGGTCAGCCTGATCTCTGGCTCGCCTGGGCTGGCCACCGTTCAGGCCCGGGTCGCCGGCATCACCTCCGGCAACAGCCTCCAGGTGCAGTTCGGGGCGCTCCAGGGCGCATCGCCGGCCCCGCCGACGTCCGCCGCCGCAGCGTCGGCCTCGTCCATCGGGCCTGACGGGGGTGAACTCAAGACCGCCGACGGTGCGTTCGTCGCGGAGGTGCCGGCGGGCGACGTTGCCGTGGGCACCTTGGCGGTGCAGGAACTCCAGGGCGCGTCCGCGCCCCTGCCGCCTGCCGCGGTCGCCGCGAGTCCGGTCTTCCTTCTGACCGGAACGCCACTCGGCGCGCAAGAGGTCGCCACGCTGCACTATGACGCCGCGGCCCTGAGCGGGCTCACCTCTGACCGACTGTCCGTCTATCGCCTTGGCCCCTCCGGTTCCTGGAGCTTCCTGCCGACGCTCGTCGACGCGTCGACTGCTACCGTCAGGGTGGACATCGCCGGTCCGGAGGAGATAGTGGTGCTGGTCGACACCCTGCGGTTTAAGGACGTATCCGCCACGAACTGGGCCGCGGACTACATCGACAGAGTGCTGGCCGCCGGCGTCGTCGACGGCTTCCCGGATGGGACCTTCCTGCCCAACGCCCCTCTGATGCGCGCGGACTTCGTCAAGATGCTGGTGCTCACCCTCGGGTTGACCCCGGAGCAGGGCGGGTCCCGCTTCAGCGACGTATCGGCGAATGCCTGGTTCGCTCCCTATATCTCGGCCGCCGTGCGTGCCGGACTGCTCCAAGGGGTTTCGTCCACGATTTTTGATCCCAATCAGACGGTCACGCGTGAGCAGGTCGCGGTGCTCATGGCACGTGCGCTCAAACTCGGTACCGGCGGTAGCCTCACCTTCACGGATGCGGCGAAGGTCGCGCCGTGGGCCGCAGCTGGGGTGCAGGCCGCCGTCTCGGCCGGTTACCTCGACGGTTTTCCGGACGGCAGTTTCCAGCCCTCCGCTGCGATGACCCGCGCCCAAGCCGCCAAGCTGCTGGCCGAAGCGATCGCGCACCTGGCGCCGTGAGCCGCCAGGCGAAGGGCCGCGTCCAGGGCATCGCCGCGCGGATGGAGCAACACCGCCGACTCCGCGTGCGTCGTGATGAGCAACTGGTTATTGCCGCTCTGCGCGGCCGAAGACTGCGCCCAGCCAGCAGGAGAAGCCGGGTGGCACGGCTCCGGGAACGGGACGGAATAGGCAGGGTGCCGAACAGCGGCCGGGGCGGGAGGCCCGGGAGCCTGCAGGTCGATTTGCGGTTGTGCGACGACCACTCTGACCACGCCGCCGTGTCGCGCTCCACCCACCCTGCGCGTGGGGATCCCTCCCTTCGCGGTTACGCGCAAGTTCCGCGCCCGCGGTTGGATTCGTGCCGCTGATAACGGTCATGCCCCCGGCGGGGCGGCGGCGGCGGCGATTGTGAAGAGCCACGTCGGGACCCAGAAGAGAAACCCACCCATGCTCAAGAACTGAAACGCTGTCTGGATGACGGCGGACGCTACGGATGGCCAGCGCCTGCGCATTCGCAGCGTCAACAACGGCACGAGCCCGAGCGCGACCATCAGCACAAGAAGCGGGATGGCGCTCTGAAAGGCGGTGATCGTCGGAGCAGCATGGCATACCTCGTGGCTTGGCGCGGCGGGTTGGCCTGGGGCGACGGCCGTTGAATACCCCGTGCACGAGGTGGCGCCCACGGGTAGGAACGAAGCGCCGAGGGCGCTCAAGTCAAACACGGCGGCGGCAACCGAGAAGAAGGTGCGCCACTTCCCGGCACCGGCGGCGGGATGGACCGACATGGGTACCGCCTCCGTAGCGGACGGTAGCACGTATGTGGTCGCAGGTGCAGGGGTATAGATCCGCATTGAAAAGTGACCCGGTTTTCGCGTTGAACGGTGTCCCGCCTTGGAAGACTCCTCCTCGGCTGCCAAGGAAGCGGTTGGCGGGGGTTCCAAGGAGTGCTTACGATGGAACAGTGGACGACGATTCGGTACATGCGTGCGCAGGGAAAGTCCATTCGGGAAATCGCGGCTGAGGTGGGGGTGCACCGCAAGACGGTGCGCCGGGCTTTGGAGAGTGAGAGTCGCCCGAAGTATAAGGCGAGGGAGCCGCGGCGGAACAAGGAACTGGAGAAACTGCGGCCGGAGATCGAGCGGATGCTGTTCCAGCAAAAGCTGATCGGCACGCGGATCCTCGAGGAACTGGGCGGGCGGTACCATGGCTCGGCCGCGACGTTGTATCGGTACCTGAACAGCCTGCGCCAGGAGCACGACAGCGAACGGTCGCGGGCGATCGAGCGCTTCGTGACGGAGCCGGGGCAGCAGGCGCAGTTCGATTGGTCGCCGTACAGCGTGCGTATCGGCGGCGTGCCCGTGCAGACCAACGTCTTCGACCTGATCTTGGCGTACAACCGGAAGCGCCACTTCACGGTCAGGCTGGATCACCACGTAACTCTCGGTGTTTGAGGCCCCTGGAACGGTCCTGGCAGCACTTCGGGGGCGTGCCCGAAGAGTTGTTGGTGGACCGGGCGCGGGAGATGGTGCTGGACCCGACGGTGACGCCGGTGATCTGGAACCCGCGGTTTCTGGAACTGTGTGGGCACTACGGCATCCGGCCGTTGGCCAGCCGGGGCACCGGCCGGCCACGAAAGGCCGGGTCGAGCGCCCCGGCTTCTATCTGGTGCAACACTTCAGCAAAGGGCGCAGTTGGCCGGATATGCTGGCCCTGGAGCGCGACCTGGCCCGGTTTGAGTCGGAGTGGGAGCAGCAGCCGCACCAGGCCACGGGGGAACCGCCAGTGGTGCGCTTCGAGCGGGACGAGCGCGCCCTGTTGCGGCCGTTGCCCAGCGGCCCTTTCATCTCCAGCGAAGAAGAGTTCCGGGAAGTCAGCCAAGACTGCCTGGTCTCCTACCGGTCGGTGCGCTGCTCCGTACCTTGGCCGTACGCGAGCAGGCGCGTCTGGCTGCGTCCGTCGCCGGGGATGTATCTGGAGGTGCGCAACCAGGCCGGGACGGTGCTCGCCGTGCACCGGCTCTCCGCAAACAAGCACGTCACCGTGCTCGACCCCAAGCACTACGAGGGGATCCGCCGCCGGGCGGCGGGGACGCGCATCCTGGCGGAGCAGCAGTTGTTGGAGCGCTTTCCGGACTGCCAGTGGCCGTGCGGCGCCACTTCCTGAACTCGTGCCGGATCGCGGTCATTCACAAGTTACCCCTTCTGGGACGGTGTCCGGGCGTACCGCCGCTCCCACTGGGCGCCGGTCCACCATGATCACCCAGGCGCGGGGACAGTACCAGTCTGAGAACGCCGAAGCGACAGGTGGTGAGCCCGCGCGGGAACTGTTGCGCTGGCTCATTCGCGGGCCCGACTCGCAGCGCATGCTGATGCGCATGGTGCTGCCGCCGCCGGGATATCTGCCGCTGTATGGCGAATGGATCGCCACGGTCCGCCGGTTTGTGCCGACTCTGGCGAACAAGAACCTGGAGGTGTTCGTCCAGCACCTGTCGCACAGTCGGCTTGGCGATGGCGAGCACTTCGCCTGCAAGTCCCCGCAGGCGCCGGCGGTCCCTGGCAACTGGTGCGGACAGATCGCCGCCAGAAAGGTCTCGATCAGAGATGGCCTCATGCAGGCAGCGCGAGAGATCACCCGTTTTGAAGCCGTGACCGTCGGGCACCAACCCGCTACGGCCTCCGATGCGACAGAGTACGGGGCATATGAGAAGTTCAGTGCGCGCCCGAGGCGGATGATCCGGAACGGATCGACACAGGGGGTGGGCGGATGACGCCGCGGCAGCGCGGCATTGCCGCGCTGGAGTTGCGGGAGCCGGCGGATCAAGTGCCGTTCTTCGAACTCGGGTTCCAATTGATCGAGGAGGCCTTCGGCGATGGATTTCCCACCGGTGCGGCCATCGGCGCGGCACCGGCGCAGGAGCGCGAACGGTTGTTGCACAAGGTGGTCGACCTCATCGTCAGGACCGGTGAACGATACGGGCACTCCGTCCTCAGCCTGACCGGCGTGCCAAACCCACGCTTTGACGACTATCTCTGGTACGTGCGCCAGTTGGCCACACAGGTCGGCGACCGTTTCTTGATCGGCGCGATGGCCGACGGGACCTTCGCCATCCCCAACGGGCGGAACATGGAGGCGATGGCCGCCCGGTTCTTCGAGCAGCCCGGGGAGATGCACGCGGAAGCGCGCCGGCGATTGGATGCGGGGATCGAGCGCGCCAAGCGGCTCATCGACGCTGGCGCGGACATGATCCTGATGTGTGCCGACTACTGCTTCAACGACGGCCCGTTCCTGTCACCGCGGATGTTCGCCGAATTCGTGACACCCTACCTGCATGAACTGGTGCGGGAGATCCGGTCCGCCGGGGGATACGCCGTCAAGCACACCGACGGCAACATCATGCCGATCCTCGATCAGTTGCTGGCCTGCGAACCGTCCGCGATCCACTCCCTGGACCCGCAGGGCGGGGTGGACCTGGCGGAGGTCAAGGCATTGGCCGCGGGCCGCACCTGCCTGATGGGCGGCG
>DAHVOH010000081.1 GCA_027318915.1 Clostridiales bacterium | reverse complement strand
CGGCGATATGTGCAGGAATACCGCCAGGGCCGGCCGCTGGCGGGGGTGCGGGACGCGGGTCCCGCCGCCGACACGGGATTTGAAGTGCTGTTTCGCCCCGACCCGGAGATTTTTGAGAGCACGGTGTTTGAGTTCGACACCATCGCCAACCGTCTGCGCGAGATGGCCTTTCTGAACGCCGGCCTGGAGTTGGAGATGGAGGAGGAAGGCACGGAGCATCGCGCCCGCTTCCTCTACGAGGGCGGCGTGGTGTCGTTTGTGCAGTACCTCAACCTGAACCGGGATGTGCTGCACCAAAAGCCCATCGCGTTTGCCGCCATGCGGGACGGCGTATCGGTGGACGTGGCCCTCCAATACAACGACACCTACGTCGAAACCCTGTTTTCCTTTGCCAACACGATTCGGACCTTGGAGGGCGGCACCCACGAAGCCGGCTTCAAGGCCGCCTTGACCCGGGTGTGCAATGAGTACGCGCGCAAGCTGAATTTGCTGAAGGACCAGGATTCCAATCTCTCGGGCGAGGATGTGCGGGAGGGCCTCACCGCCATCATCTCCGTCAAGCTCCTGGACCCTCAGTTCGAGGGCCAGACCAAGACCAAACTGGGAAATTCAGAACTCCGGGGGTTGACCGAAAGCATCGTGGCCGACGGACTGGCCACGTTCTTCGAAGAGAACCCGGCCGTGGCGCGCCGGGTGTTGGACAAGTCCCTGCAGGCGCAGCGGGCACGGGAGGCGGCCCGGAAGGCGCGGGAATTGACCCGCCGCAAGTCCGCGCTGGAGATGTCGGCGCTGCCCGGGAAGTTGTCGGACTGCGCCAGTCGTGACCCGGCCGAGTCGGAACTGTTTCTGGTGGAGGGTGATTCGGCCGGCGGATCGGCCAAGAAGGGCCGTGATCCCCGTATCCAGGCCATCTTGCCCCTGCGCGGCAAGATCCTGAACGTGGAACGCGCGCGCATGGACAAAATCCTCGCCAACGAAGAGATTCGCGCCATGATTACCGCCATTGGCTCCGGCGTGGGACATGACTTTGACATCGGCAAGGCGCGCTATCATCGTGTCGTCATCATGACCGACGCCGACGTAGACGGCTCGCACATCCGCACGCTGCTGCTGACCTTTTTCTATCGGTATATGCCCAATCTGATTGACGCCGGCTACGTCTACATTGCGCAGCCGCCGCTGTACTTGGTCAAAAAGGGCAAACAAGAGCAGTACTGCTACGACGACGCGGCTCTGGAACGGGCCTTTGAACGGCTGGGGCGGGAAGGCAGCACCATCCAGCGCTTCAAGGGTCTCGGCGAGATGAACGCCGAAGAATTGTGGGAAACGACGATGAACCCCGAGTCGCGGACGCTGCTGCAGGTGACCTTGGAGGACGCCGTCGCCGCCGACTGGATCTTCAGTGTCCTGATGGGGGAGAAAGTGGAGTCCCGGCGCGATTTCATCGAGGAAAACGCTCATCTGGTCCGCAACCTGGACACCGTGGGGTAAGAGGGTCGACCGCAGCCCGGGATGGCAGCCTCCGCGTCTTGTTCCGGACCGGGTGTTTCGGCGCGGGCGCAAATCACGGCTCGACCCCGGGAAAATCCCACCGACCAGCCGGTTGACCGGCGGTAGGGGAGGAGTCCGCGGTCAGCGCATGGCGGCCGGGGACTGTGGATGGAAAACCGGCAAACGGAGGCCGAACGGCATGCGGGGAATGCGATCGGGATGGGCGCCCTGGGTTGCCACGTACTCGCTGGTGGCATTTGATCCCGAGACCCGATCCTGGGGCGTGGGTGTGCAGTCGAAATTTCTGGCGGTTGGGTCGGTTGTGCCTCATGCCCGCGCCGAGGTGGGTGCGGTGGCGACCCAGGCGTGGGCCAACCCGCGGTATGGCGCGGAGGGACTGCGGCTCCTGGCGCAAGGCCTCTCCAGCAGCGAGGTGATCGCTCGCCTGGTGGCCGAGGACGAGGGCCGGGACCATAGGCAGCTGGGCGTGGTGGACCGTGAGGGGCGCGCCGCCAGCTACACGGGCTCGGCGTGCCTCGAATGGGCCGGCCACCACGTGGGGGAGCACGTGGCTTGCCAGGGCAACATCCTGGCTGGCCCGGACGTGGTGAACCACATGGCCCGGGCTTACGCCGGATCGGCGGGTGCGCTGGCGGACCGGCTGGTCGCGGCGCTTCAGGCGGCCGAAGCGGCCGGCGGCGATCGGCGGGGCCGGCAGTCCGCCGCCCTCTTGATCGTCAAAGAGGCGGGAGGCTATGGGGGGCTCTGGGATCGGGCGCTCGATCTGCGCGTCGACGACCATCCCAACCCGTTGCACGAGTTGAGCCGCCTGGTCGCGCTTCACCGCCTCTACTATGAGCGGGCGCCCGCCGCCGAGCGTCTGACGCCCGAGGCCATCGGAGCCGCGCAGCTGTTGGCCGCGCTCGCGCGGCTTGGTCGCCTGGAGGGCGGCCGCACCACCTTTGACGACGAGGCCTGGCGAGCGCTCAAAATCTGGGCCCTGGCCGAGAATCTGGAAGACCGCTGGGAAGACGACGGGCGGCTCGATCCGGAAGTGGCCGCCCTGCTGCTCACCCGGGCCGGGCTCGGGGCCGGCTAGCCGAGGCGTTGCGCGGCGAAAGCCCCGCCGTCGGCCAACGGCGGGGCTTCGGCGCGTGGAATCCGTCAGTGCGTCTGCCGACTGGCGGCGAGGTCGCGGGCGTGCTCCACTTTCTCCAGGAAGTACCGGTGCACGCGCAGGTCGTCGGTCAGTTCCGGATGGAAGGTGCTGGCCAGCAGCGCCTCCTGTTCGACCATGACCACGTCGCCCTGCCACCTTGCCACCGTTCGCACGTCGGGACCCACCCGCACGACGCGCGGAGCCCGAATGAACACGGCCGGAAAAGGCTCCGGGCCCAAATCGGGAATCTCCACCACGGCTTCGCACGACGCCAGCTGGCGGCCGTAAGCGTTGCGGCTGGCGGTGATATCCATCACACCCAGGCGAGGCGGCGGGGGTCCCTCCACGTCGCGCGCCAACAGGATGAGGCCGGCGCACGTGCCGTAAACGGGAAAGCCTTCCGCAATCCGCCCCTTGAGGGCCTCCAGCAGACCGTTTTCCTCCATCAACAGGCCGATGGTGGTGCTTTCTCCGCCCGGCATGACCAAGCCGTCCAAGCCGTCCAGATCCTGCGGCAGGCGCACCAGCGGCGCCTCGGCCTTCAGGGCCGTCAGGTGGCGGACATGCTCCCGCACATCGCCTTGGATGGCCAAGACTCCGACGCGCATGCTACCAGCCTCGCTCTTGCATGCGTTCGGACGGCGCCAGCGACGAGATCTCCAGGCCCGGCATGGCTTCCCCGATGCCTTCCGACACCTCGGCGATGACCTTGGGATCGTTGTAGTGCAAGGTCGCGCGCACGATGGCGCGGCCGCGCGCCTCCGGATCCGCCGACTTGAAGATGCCGGATCCGACAAAGATGCCGTCGGCTCCCATCTGCATCATCAGCGCGGCGTCGGCGGGCGTCGCGATGCCGCCGGCGACGAAGTGCACGACCGGCAGGCGGCCCAACTCCTTGACGCGCCGGACCAATTCCAACGGCGCGCCCATCTCCTTGGCGATGGTGCCCAACTCCTCCGCCGGGGCGGCCACAACCCGGCGAATCTCGGCATTGACGGTGCGCAGATGGCGGACCGCTTCCACCACGTTGCCGGTACCGGGCTCGCCCTTGGTCCGGATCATGGCCGCGCCTTCCGCGATGCGCCGCAACGCTTCGCCCAAGTTGCGGGCGCCGCAGACGAACGGCACCTCGAACTGCCACTTGTCGACGTGGTACTCTTCATCCGCCGGGGTCAACACTTCGCTTTCGTCGATATAGTCGACTTCCAACGCCTGGAGCACCTGCGCCTCCACAAAGTGCCCGATGCGCACCTTGGCCATCACCGGCACGCTGACCGCCTGCATGATGGCGCGCACAATGCGCGGATCGGCCATGCGAGCCACGCCGCCCGCCGCCCGAATATCGGCCGGAACCCGCTCCAGCGCCATCACGGCGACGGCGCCCGCCCGCTCGGCGATCACGGCCTGCTCCACCGTGGTGACGTCCATGATAACGCCGCCCTTGAGCATTTCGGCCAACCCGCTCTTTACCCCGAAAGTGCCTTTGCTGGTGTGGTCCTGGTCCATGTTGTCCTCCTATCCCTCTCAGCCTCAGTCCTCATCCCGGACAATGGCGACGGCGCCGACCTGGTGCTCGTCTCCGAGCCGCATGATGGTGACGCCCTGAGACCCCCGACCCTGCACGGAAATTCCTGCGACCTGCATGCGGATCATGGTGCCCTCCGCGGAGATGAGCATAATCTCTTCGTCACCGCTCACGGGGGTGATGTTGACCAACGGGCCCGTCCGCGCGGTGCGCCTCAAGCCTATAATACCGTGCCCGCCGCGCCCGGTGCGACGAAATTGGCGGACGGGGCTGCGCTTGCCGTACCCGTTGGCGGAAATCAGCAGGAGCTCGCCGCGTCCGTCGGTGCACGCCAGACTGACCACGTGGTCTTCCTTGCGGAGCCGGATGCCGGTGACGCCGCGCGCCTGCCGCCCCATGGACCGCACATCCTCCACCGGAAAGCGAATCACCAGACCGGCGGACGTGGCCAGCAAGATGTCGTCGGTGGGACGCGCCGGCATGACGGCGATCAGTTCGTCGTCCTCGTCCAGGTTGATGGCCTGGACCCCCGTGCCCCGCCAGGTTTGAAACACGCTGACGGCGACGCGCTTGACGACGCCGCGGCGCGTCGCGAACACCCAGAACTGGTCCGGCGTGTTGGGAGACAAGGTCTGGACCGCCGCAACCCGCTCGGCCGCGTCGAGGGCCAGCAGGTTGACCACCGCCGTGCCCTTGGCTTGGCGCGAGGCTTCGGGCAACTCGTGCACCTTCAGCCGATAGGCGCGGCCCTGGTTGGTGAAGAAGCAGAGAAAATCATGCGTCGACGCGGTGAAGAGATGCTCGACGAAGTCGTCTTCACGCAGCGTGCTGCCGGTGATGCCGCGTCCGCCACGCCGCTGCGCCCGGTAGAGGGTCAACGGCTGCCGCTTGATGTAGCCGCGGTGGGTGATGGTCACCACGGTGGACTCCTCGGGGATCAGATCCTCGTCCTGGATCTCTTCGACGGCGCCGGTAATCTGAGTGCGGCGCCGGTCGCCATAGCGCTTTTTGATGTCGGCGAGGTCTTCCTTGATGATGCCCAGGACCAGCCGCGGGTCGTCCAAGATGCCCTGCAGCCGGGAAATCTCCTGCATGACCTCCTGGTATTCCGCCTCGATCTTGTCACGCTCGAGCGCCGTCAGCCGCTGCAGGCGCATGTCCAAGATCGCCTGGGCCTGTTTGTCCGACAACCCGAACTGGGCCATCAATCCGGTCCGGGCCGCCTCGACGGTGGCGGACCCCCGAATCAATCGGATGACCTCGTCCAAATGGGACAAAGCGATGCGCAGGCCCTCCAAAATATGGGCCCGTGCCTGGGCCCGCGCCAGTTCAAAGCGCGTGCGCCGGGTGATGACTTCCTGCCGATGGGCGACGTAGTGCTGCATCATCTCCAGCACGCTCAGGACCACCGGTCGGCCGCCGACCAGGGCCAGCATGATGATGCCGAAGGTTTGCTGCAACGGCGTGAACTTGTAGAGTTGGTTCAGGATGACCCGGGGCTTGGCATCGCGGCGCAGGTCCAGCACCACGCGCACCCCGTGCCGGTCCGACTCGTCGCGGAGGTCGGAGATGCCTTCGATGCGGTGGTCGTGCACGAGTTCCGCGATTTTTTCCACCATCCGGGCCTTGTTGACCTGGTAGGGCACCTCCGTGATGATGATGCGGAGCCGACCGTTGGGCGTCTCTTCCGCCTGGGCGACGCCGCGCATGGTGACGATGCCGCGCCCGGTGGTGTAGGCTTGGCGGATCCCCTCCCGCCCCATGACAAATCCCCCGGTGGGGAAATCGGGGCCGGGCAGATACCGCATTAACTCATCCACCGTGGCGTCGGGATGATCGATCAAGTGCACGATGGCGTCCGTGACCTCGCCGAGGTTGTGGGGCGGGATGTTGGTGGCCATGCCCACGGCAATGCCGGCGGCCCCGTTGATGAGCAGGTTGGGGATGCGGGACGGCAGGATCACGGGCTCCGTGGTGTCTTCGTCGAAATTGGGGACAAAGTCCACCGTGTCCTTCTCGATGTCGGCCACCATCTCCATGGCCATGTGGGACATGCGCACTTCCGTGTAGCGCATCGCGGCCGGCGGATCGCCATCCTGCGAACCGAAGTTGCCGTGCCCGTCGACCAGCGGGTAGCGGTACGAAAAGTCCTGCGCCATGCGCACCATGGCATCGTAGACGGACAAGTCGCCGTGAGGATGGTACCGCCCCAGGACCTCTCCCACCACCCGGGCCGACTTCTTGTACGGCTGGCTCGGCGTGTTGTTCAGATCGTGCATGGCGTAGAGAATTCGCCGATGCACCGGCTTCAGTCCATCCCGCACATCGGGCAAGGCCCGACTCACGATCACGCTCATTGCGTAGTCGATGTACGAGCGGCGCATCTCCGCCTCGATGTCGACCGGCAATACCCGTCCGATATCGGCCATGGCTCTCCCTCTCCTGTCAACAGTGGGAACAATCCATTATACCTATACCGGGGCCGGTCCCGGAGGGTGGCGCCCACGGAGTCCACGTTCCCGTCCCGGCGGGGATGCCGTAGACTCTAGCCAAGGCTTTAGCGAGGGGGGCGGACCGACAATGGAAGTCCGGCTTTTTGTCACCTGCCTGGTGGATGCGTTTCGCCCCGGCACCGGGCAGGCGGCGGTGGCGGTGTTGGAGCGCCGGGGAGCTCAGGTCGCCTGCCCTGCGGGTCAAACCTGCTGCGGCCAGTTCGCCTACAACGCCGGCTACCGCGAGGAGGCGGCCGCCATGGCCCGGCACTGGCTCTCGGTGTTTGGGGGTGAGGACACGCCCATCATTGCCCTGTCCGGCTCCTGTGCGGCGATGGTCCGCCATCTGTATCCGGACCTCCTGGCGGGAACTCCGGACGAGCCCCAAGCGCGTCGGGTGGGGGAGCGGGTGGTGGACTTGACCCAATGGCTGGTCGGCCATCCGGGGAATTCGGTCGCGGCTTCGGCCATGCCGGTCGCGGTCCATACGGGCTGCCACATGCGTCGCCTGTTAAACGCCCGACAGGCGCCGCTGGACGTGTTGAGTCAGGCCGGAGCCCGACCCGACGAACTGGCCGACAATGACCAATGCTGCGGTTTTGGAGGCACCTATGCCATGGCGGAACCGGAGGTCTCGACCGCGTTGGCCGACGCCAAGCTGGCGCGTTGGCGCGAACAGCGGGCCGAAGGCGCCGAGGCGCTGGTGGGCAGCGACTGGGGGTGCCTCCTGCATTTGGCGGGGCGCCTCTCGCGGCAGGGCGAGGAGGCGCCCGTGCTGCACGTGGCCGAATGGTTGGACCTGGCCGACGAAGGACGGCTGACGCCGGATGCTGTGAGGGCCGCCGCGGTTTTCGGGTCACGATCGGGGGTCCGGTCGTGAAGCCGGATCCGACGCGCCGGCCGTGGCCGGAACGGCGCGCGCGCGCCCTGCAGGACACGGTCTTGCGAGAGACCTTGGCGGGGGTGATGCCACGCTTGGCGGCCGCCCGGGTCGCGGCGTATGCCCAGGATCCGGGGGCGGAGGAGAGCCGTATTCGCGCCCGCGACCGTCGGCGGGAGGCCGTGGCCGACCGCGACGCGCTGCTGGCACAGGCGATGGCCAGCATTGAGCAGCACGGCGGTGCGGCCGCCCGGGTGGCGGATGGAGAGGCGGCGGCGCGGTACATTCTTGCCATCGCGGCCCGCCGCGGCGGGCGCCGCGTCACCAAGTCGAAGTCGATGGTCACGGAGGAGCTGGAGCTGAACCGCCTGCTGGAGGCGGGCGGCCTCGAAGTTCGCGAAACCGATCTCGGCGAGTACATCGTCCAGCTGGCGGGTGAGCGCCCTTCCCACATTCTGGCCCCGGCCATTCACCGGAACCGTCTGCAGGTCAAGGACGTGTTCGACCAGCAGGCGCATCGGCAAGGCATTCCCGCCCCGGCGGGGGCGGACATCACCGAACTCACCCGCTATGCCCGACAACGGCTCCGCGCCGACTTTCTGGCCGCCGACATCGGGATTACCGGCGGCAATTTTGTGGTGGCGGAAACGGGCACCCTCGTCCTCATCACCAACGAGGGCAACGCCGACATGGTCACCACGCTGCCGCCGGTGCACGTGGCCGTGGTGGGCATCGAGAAGGTGGTGGAGCGGTTTTCCGACTTGGCCGATCTGCTGCCGCAGCCGGCCATGAGCGGCGTGGGCCAGCGCCTGTCCGCTTACACCACGCTGATTTCCGGCCCGAGGCAGCCGGGGCAGTTGGAAGGCCCCGAAGAATGGCACGTGCTGTTTGTGGACAACGGCCGGAGCGCCATTGGCGCAGGGGCCTTCCAGGACGTGCTCACCTGCATCCGGTGCGGCGCCTGCTACAATGTGTGTCCGGTCTTCCGGCAAGTGGGCGGGCATGCCTATGGCAGCGTTTACGGGGGCCCCATCGGCGCGGTGTTGACGCCCCTGCTGCAAGGCCTGGAGGCGGTGCCGGATCTGCCCGAATCACTCTGCACCCTGTGCCATGCCTGCGTGGAAGCGTGTCCGATGGACATCGATCTGCCGGCCCACTTCATTCAACTGCGGACGGAGTTGGTGCGGCGGCGCTTGAAGCCGGCGTCCGTCACCCGCACGTACCGAACCTGGTCCCGGCTGTGGACCACGCCGGCGGGTTATCGGCGGTCCATCCAACTGGCGCGGCTTGGCCAGCGGCTGTATCTCCGGCGCGGACGATTGACGGGTGGACCGGGATTGTTGGGAGGCTGGGCCAAGACGCGCGACATGCCGCCGGTGGCGGCAAAGACATTTCAGGAGTGGTGGGTCACGCGCCCAAAGGCGAGGGAGCACGATGGACAGCCAAGAGCCGACTGAAGCATTTGCCGCCCGCTGGACCCTGCTGCACGGGCTTTTCTTTGACGCGGCCCAAGAGGAACGAGCCTGGGAGAAGGCCGTCTCAGCCCTTACGGAGACGTCGCGCGGCACTTTTACCGCCGTGCTCTGGGATGGCGGCAACATCCCCCGGGCTTCTATCGAAGATGCGGTGGCGCGGTGTGGCGGCGTCCTGGTCGAGGTGCGGGCCGGCGCGGATGGGCTGTACGACGGCGAGGACCGATTGTGGGAGCGAGGGCGTCTGCGGGATGTGCTGGAGGCGGCGGACCTGGGCATTACCGGCGCGGCCTGGGCCGTCGCCCACACCGGCACGGTGGCGCTATACGGGGACGCACGGCGCGGGATGTGGCCGAGTCTGCTCCCACCCGCCCATCTCATCGCGGTCCGCCGGGAGGACATCGTGCCCGGGCTGGCCGCGGGACTCGAACGGTTGGCGTCCGAGAGCCCGCCGCCGCCGGAGGTGAAGCTGGTCAGCGGGCCCAGCAGCACCGCCGACATTGAGGGTCAACTGGTCGTGGGCGTGCACGGACCGGGCCGGGTGGCGGTGGTGGTGAGCTCGTGGTGACCGGCTCCCGCTATCGGCCGTGGGGGTCGTCGCCGGCCGCAAGCGCCCGCGCCAGCAGAGGATGCGAGGTGGCCCACCAGGCGGCGCACCGGGCGGCGCCGAGCCGCTCCACCAAGGTGCGGTACCATTCGCGCAAGGGCGCGGCGTCCGCACTGTCCGGCATGGCCGCAAACTCGCCGTGGAGGCGATGCAGGAAGGTCAGAAACGCGGGCTGCTCGGCGCCGTATCGGATGAGGAGATTCCAGACCGCCTCGGCATCATGCCCCTCGGCGACGGCCGCCTGCCAGGAGCGCACCACGTAAACCACCGCCTCTTGAAACAGCGCATGCTTGTCCTGGAAGTACCAGTAGAGCGCTCCCTTGGTCAGCCCGGCTTCTCGGGCCACCTCATCCGTTGTGGCTCCGGCATATCCGGAGCGTCCGAACACCCGGACCGCCGCGTCGAGAATGCGCCGGTCGGGTGGGAGCGCGCTCACAGGGGCTCCAGATATTCACCGTCCCATGGCTCGACCCGCCCCACGGTCTCCATGGCATCCCAAATCTTGCGCACCGCCGGGTAGTCGTGAGCCATACTGACGGCTTCCCATGACGCCCACTCATACGTTTCCAGGAAGACGCCAGGCTGACGGGCCACGCGGATGACGCGCGGAGGCGCGTTGGTGACCAACCCCTCGGCATGAAGCACGGGCCAATGTCGGCGCACCAATTGCTCCATGGCGGCTTCCTCGCCGGGGTGAGCCGTGTAACGGACAAAAACCGGATGCATCATATCACCTCAAGTCCATACTAACCGTTCAGTATGTGACGTCAAGGGCCTCGGGCGCTTCGTTGACATGACCCACCGAACTCGCTATGATGAGCGCCAACATGGGGCCATGAAGGGGCCGCCGGTGCGCTTCGTTCAGAGAGTCGGCGGGTGGTGCAAGCCGATGGAGGTGCGCCGGGCTTCCACCTCGGAGCCTCCCGACGATGAGCCGGGCGGGTCTGCCCGATAGCGCAGAGACGAGTGCACAATAAGGGTGGCACCACGGGTCATGCCCGTCCCTTGCGAGGGACGGCTTTTTTGTGGAGGAGGAGGCTTGGCCGTGCTGGACATGCGTTTCATACGGGAGCATCCGGACGTGGTGCGGGAGGGACTGGCCAAAAAACGGGTGGACGCACCGCTGGATGACGTGTTGGCATTGGATGCGGAGCGCCGGCGCCTCATTGCGGAAGTGGAGCAGCTCAAGGCCGCGCGCAATCGAGACTCGCAGGAAGTGGCGCGGCGCCGCCGGAGCGGCGAGGACGCGGAGGCGTTGATTGCCGCGACGCGCGCTCGGGCCGGCCAAATCGCCGAGCTGGAGGGGCGGCTGGGCCCGGTGGAAGCCCGTCTGGAGACGCTGCTGCTGGAGATTCCCAACCTGCCCGATCCCAGCGTGCCGGAGGGTGCTTCCGAGGCCGACAACGAACTGGTGGCGGTGGTGGGCGAGCCACGGCCCGCCGCGCCGGCGGTGGTGCCGCACTGGGACTATGGTCCGCAGAGGGGGCTCATCGACTTCGAGCGTGCGCGCAAGCTTTCGGGCACGCGGTTTGCGGTGCTGAAGGGATTTGGAGCCACCCTCAACCGCGCGCTCATCAACCTCATGGTGAGCGAGGCGGTGGGCTGCGGGTACACGGAAGTCATGCCCCCGTATCTGGTGCTGCCGGACGCGATGCTGGGGACGGGCCAGTTTCCCAAGTTCGTGGAGGATGTCTTCCGCGTGGAGCCGCATCAACTGTATTTGATTCCCACGGCCGAGGTGCCGCTGACCAATCTCCATCGCCAAGAAATTCTGGATCCCCTGGAACTCCCTATCCAATATTGCGCGTACACGGCGTGCTTTCGGTCGGAAGCCGGGGCCGCCGGGCGCGACACCCGCGGGCTCATCCGCCTGCACCAGTTCGACAAGGTGGAACTGGTAAAGCTGGTGCATCCGGACACCGGTCTGGACGAACTGGAAGTCATGGTCAAGGACGCGGCCCACATCCTCGATCTGCTGGAACTGCCGTACCGCATCGTCCAGCATTGCACGGGCGATCTCGGTTTCGGCCATGTGAAGGCGTACGATCTGGAGGTGTGGATGCCTAGTTACGGGCGCTATGTCGAAATCAGCTCGGTGAGCTGGTTCGGCGACTTCCAGGCGCGGCGGGCCGGCATTCGCTTTCGCGCCGAGCCGGGAGCGCCGACGCAGTTTGTCGGCACCTTGAACGGCAGCGCGCTGGCGGTGGGACGGACGCTGGCCGCCTTGTTGGAAAACCATCAGACGGCCGACGGCCGCGTGGCCATTCCCGCGGCGCTGCGGCCTTATGTGGGCATGATCAAGGTGTATCCGACCGACGCGGTCCAGGGGCGACCCGAGTGAGGAGGGCGCCGACAAATCCCGCCACCAGTCCCACGAGCGCCAATTCCAGCGCGGTGCCCACAATGAGGGCCAGCGGGTCGGGATGGAGAATCGGGGCGGTGACTTGCCGTTCGGCACCGGGAATGGCCGGATAGCCGCGGGACAGGTAGGCGTTCCAAACCCGCTGGGCCAGTGCCTGCTTGTTGCCGAACAGCTCGGCGATGCCGTAGAGCGCGGCGCCGTAGACCAGGCCATAGGCGATGCCGGCCCATAGGCCCGCGCTGCCGCCGCTCAGCCCGCGCCGTTTGGCCAGACCCCCCAACAGCGCAAACAGCAGCAGAGGCACGAGATTGGCGACAATCTCGAACCATGTGCCGCCGCCACTCACGGCCTCGTCCACGCGAACGGCGCCGGAGAGGGTGGGCAACGCCAACAGCACGCCGACAATGCCGAGAAACAACCCGAACCGAATCCCGATGCGCATGCTGTCCGTCATAGGATGTATGCCTCCGCCGAACTGCCGACGGCCAGTATAACAGACGCCTGTTCGACTCTCCCGCAGGCAAGGTGGACCGGAGTTGTCACGCGGTTTGCCCCCGCATCTCTTCGGCCGTGCCCAACGGCAGTTTCAAGCGCCGCATCGTCACCGCCGAGCCGATGCCCACGCCGGCGAAGAGCAGCCAAGACAATGGCGGAAAGCCGATGGCGGCGGCAACGGAAAAGAGGATGCCTCCGAATGCGTTGCCCAGCGAGCCGCCGATGCCCATTGAGAGACGGCTGAACCCGTAATACAGGCCGAAGGCAGCCGGGTCCGCCAGGGCGGATGTGGCTGAGAACATGGCCGGGTTGATCAGCATGGAGCCCGCGGAGAGCGCCAGCACGCCGGGAAACAGCCACAGGACGTCAGATC
>DAHVOH010000080.1 GCA_027318915.1 Clostridiales bacterium | reverse complement strand
GCGAGAACCCATCGAGCACCGCGACCAGATACATCCAGGCCCCCCGGAGCCGCATAGAGGTGATGTCGATCCCCCACACATGGTTGGGAGGGGCCGCCGTCACGCCGCGCAACAGGTACGGGTAGATCCGATGGGCGGGGTGCGGGGTGCTGGTAGCCGAGCCCGGCGCCAGCCCTCGCAACCCCAGGGCCTGCATCGCGTGCTGCACCCGTTTCCGGTTGACCGAATAGCCTTCTTGGCGCAATACCGCGGTCATCCGGCGGGACCCATAGAAGGGGGTGGCTGTATAGATCTCATCAATCCGGTGGTAAAGGGCGACGGTCTCCGGCCGGGGGGCCCGGGGGCGGTAGTACAGGCTGGCCCGGCTGACGGACAGGAGGTCCGCTTGCACGGTGAGCGGCAGGGCGGGGTCCTCGCGGTCCACCAAGGCACGCCGGGCTTCAGGCGTCAGGGTCGAGGCCAGATTTTTTTTGAGCCAGGCTATCTGGGTGGTCAGCCGGCCAATCTGGGCATACAGCGCCTCGGCCTGTTCGGCCTGGTGGGCCGCCTCCCGGGCCGCCGCCGCCGGATCCGCGAACAGGTCCGGCAGGTGGTCGACGGCCTCCTTCCGCCACCGATGCAACAGCCGGGGGGCGATCCGATACTCGGCCGCCATCGGCGTCACCGGCCGCAGTTCCTGCAGCATTTCCAGCACCAGCTGGGCCTTCAGGGTCGGGGAATATTGCTTTCTCATCGTTTGCGAGTGTACCGCGACAGGGACTTCGGGGCCTGTCCAAATTCCTGGGTCCACTATAGGTTTCGCTAGGTAGCATGACAGCACCCGCCCTCACCAATCGCAAGTGTCGCGGGCTACACTAGCGACGCACAAGAACGCGAGAGCGGTGCAGAGCCGCATACGATGGGAGGCGGGTGCGGTCACGCTATCTAGGCCAAGTCGTGCTCCGCCAGGTACTCTTCGGCGTCCAGGGCGGCGATGCAGCCTGTGCCGGCGGCCGTGACCGCCTGCTGATAAATCCGGTCCGCCACGTCTCCCGCCACGAATACGCCGGGAATCGACGTTTCGCTGGTGCCTGCCTCGGCCAGCAGGTACCCGGCATCGTCGGTGGGCAGCTGGTCCCCCAACCATTCCGTGTTCGGGATGTGCCCGATGGCCAAAAACAGGCCGTCCAGCGGCAACTCTTTGGTCTCGTGGGTCTCCAGGTCTTCCAGCGTCAGCCCACTCACCAGCGAATTTTCGGTGTGGATGGCGGTCACGCGGGTGTTCCACACAAATTCGATCGTTGACTTGGAACGCGCACGGTCGGCCAAGATGCGGCTGGCCCGAAGTTCCTTGCGGCGGTGAATGACGTAAATTTTTTTGGCGTAGCGCGTGAGAAACGTCGCTTCTTCCATGGCGGAATCGCCGCCGCCGACGACCGCCACGACCCGGTCCTTGAAGAAGGCCCCATCGCACGTGGCGCAACTCGAGAGGCCGCGGCCAAACAATTCCGACTCCCCCGGCAGGCCCAACAGGCGGGCGCGGGCGCCCGACGCCACGATGAGGGCATGAGCGCGCACGGGCCCGCCGCGCCCCAGCGTGATGGTGAAGGGGCGCTGGCTCAAGTCCACGCGCACGACATCGTCGGAACGATACTGCGCGCCAAAGCGGGCAGCCTGCTTTTTCATGCGCTCTACGAGGTCCACGCCGAGAATCGGATCTTCAAAGCCGGGGTAGTTCTCCACCTCCGAGGTGAGGGTCAACTGCCCACCGGGCTCCGATCCCTCGATCACCAAGGGAGCCAGTTGGGCCCGTGCCGCGTACACCGCCGCTGAGAGCCCCGAGATCCCCGATCCCACGATGACCAACGACCGGACGCTGTCGGCCGGGTGTTGTTCTGCCATGACTCCACTCCTCTTGCCTCATCTTACGATTCCAGAGCCGCCTCCTCCTTCAGGGGGCGTCCAGTAGAGCCGCCGGGTCCACCGCCGTCCGCCGCGTGTGCCGCCACTGCCGCGCCAGGTCGTCCTGATGTGGAAACGCCTTCTTGCGGGGACACACGTCATACCGAGATCGCATCTCGGTGCAAATGCCCGTCATGACGCACGGCGCCCCCACCCGATAAAAGACTTTGGGCGCCACTTTGCGCGCCGCTCGCAGCCATTCTACCATGAGCGCCCGCACTTCCCACTGGGCGCCGTAGCACTCTCGCTTGGTGGCCCAATCAATTAAAGCCTCCCCGTTCACCGTCATCACCACGTGCGTCAGTTTGCCCTCAGCCGACAGATACCGCGCATCCTCCGCCGGAACGCCGTAGTCGCGCTCCAGCCGGTCCGCGAGGCGCGCCCCGGCCTCGAGATGTTCGATATACAGGGCTAGCGCATCCGGGTTCGCCTGAATCGTTGGGGGCACGACAAAGCTTTTCCAGTGCCGACCGCGCACGTACCGGCCCGATTTGACTGAAAACACCACCCCGGTACGGCGCCGGGTGATTTGCTTTAGGGCCACAATGGAACAGGAATAGGCAAACGTGAACGTCAAGTGCCCCGCCACGGTCCAATGCTTGGACGACACCGTTGTGCGGATGGCCGAGTCTTTCTCCCGGTCGGTCATGGTGGTGCGCAACAGCCCGGGCGCCTTCGGGGAGTAGCAATTGCGAGCGCCCAGCGCCGCCAGGTCGTCCACCGGGACATCGTGCAACGTGGCCAGCGTATCGGCGTCCACCATGCGATTGATGGCGATAAGTTCACACGTAAGCCCTTCGGGAAGTGGCATAGGGACTCCTTTCTTCGTTCAGCCAGCCGGCCCAGGCGGCCGCGAGCCGAGGGAATGAGCCACCCGGTGCGCCGACATCCCCTTAAAACGCCCGGTGGACCCAGCGGCCGGCGACCACGGTGCCCACGACCGCCAACGGCTCGTGGTGGGCCAGCGCCTCCAAGGGATCCCGATCATACACCGTGAAGTCCGCCCAGCGGCCCGGCGCCAGCACCCCGCCCGCCCGCTGGTCGGCCGCCGCCGGCGCACGCGTGTACCCATCCAGCGCCTGCCATGGCGTGATGGCCTCCTGGGCCTCCCACGCCGGCTCGCCGGCGCGCGCCCGCCACACGGCCGCCTGCATGCCCACCACCGGATCCGGCGTTTCGATGGGGGCGTCGGACCCCAGCAGGAGGGGCACCCCGACCGCTGCCAGGGACCCGAGCGGGAAGCTCCACGCGCGTCGGTCTGGCCACGCCTTCTCCATCGCCCACCGATCTTCGAGGAGGTGCACCGGCTGCATGGACGCCACGACCCCTGGAATGCGGGCCATTCGCGCCACGGCGGCGGGATCCATCAGTTGGGCATGCTCGACCCGGTGAGCCACCCCGGACCGCGCGGCTGGAATGCGGGCCAAAGCGTCCAACGCCGCCACCACCGCGGCATCCCCGATCGCGTGCACGGCCACTGCCGCCGCCCCGTCCGCGGCCGCTTCGGCCAACGCTGCGGCGACGCGGTCGCGCGGGATGCGCCACACCCCCTCCCCGCTGCCATCCGCATACGGGGCGCCCACCGCCGCGGTGCGCGTGCCCACAGCCCCGTCCAGAAAACGCTTGGCGCCCACGACCCGAAACCACGGAGACGGCGGGCTGGTCCACCCCGGTCCCTCGTCGGTCAGAAACACCTGTCCGCGAAATGTCTGGCGGCCAGCAAGTTGGGCTTCCAGCGCGCCGCGCGCGTGGTCGGGTTCCATACCGGTGGCCCCGACCAATCCCATCTGCAACAGCCGCTGCACCAGTGCCGGCAACGCCGCTGCGAACGTCTCCGTCGGCATGACCGGAAGGCGGCTGGCCAGCTCATTGGCGGCCGTCTCGCGGACGATGCCCGTGAGCACCCCGCCGCGGCGCTCGTAGCGGCCGCCCGGCGGATCCACCGGCTCCCCGTCGGGCCACAGCCGACCAAACGTGGCCGAACTCGCCACCAACCCATGGTGATCCCGTGCCCATAGCACCACCGGACGGCCCGGCGCCGCCAGATCCAGCCCGGCGCGATCCGGCCATTCGCCTCCCCACCGGTTCTGATTCCAGCCGGCGCCCACCAGCACCTGGTCCGGCGCTAGCTGGGCCGATGCCGCCCGGACCCGCTGATACAGGTCGCGGAGGCTCGTGGCCCCGGTGAGGTCTAGGCGCGACGTCTCTTGCGCCAGCCCCAGCCAGTGCAAGTGGCTGTCCCACAGTCCCGCGCTGGCCACGCGGTCCCCCAGCGATTCGACGTGCACCGCGCTGGCGATGAGCCCCTCGTCCCCGACGGCCACAATGCGACCATCGACGTCCGTGAGCACGGTGGTCGCCGTGACGGTGGGGGCCACCAGCCACGCCGCCGCCGTCCAAGCCTTAAGACCGTTACGCATACGTTGGCCTCCCCCGATTCAGAGGGGCGTCACCAGCATAGCGCCGCCCACCAACACCAGTGCGGACCCGACCAACCCGTAAAACGCGGTGACCTCTCATCCTTCTCCTGGCGTCCACCGCTCCACCAGGCAGACCGCCATCCCCATCAATCCCAGCAACACCAGAATCGTCCCAATCGACAACCGGAGCGACATGCTCCCCAACGGCCCGGGCACCGCGCGCTACCTCTTTCTGGCTGATGTGGGTCGGCGGTCCCTAGAACACCGGACGCTCGCGGTAGCTGCCGAAGACGCTCCGCAGGCTTTCCACGATCTCCCCTTCGCTGGCTCCCACGCGGACGGCCGCAATGATCGGCGGCATCAGGTTATCGGTGCCTGCGGCGGCCGTCCGGAGCGCGTCCAGCGCCCTTGCCACCGGGGCCGGGGCCCGGCGCTGGCGCGCCTGCTCCAGCATCGCCTTCTGCTCGGCCTCCACCCCCGGGTCGATCTGCAAAATCGGCATCGGCACGGTCTCCTCGTCGACAAACACGTTCACGCCCACCTGAAACGCCTCGCGACGCTCCAATTCCTGCTGGTAGCGAAAGGCCGCCTCGGCGATTTCACGCTGGAAGAAACCGTTCTCGATGCCCGCCAGCACGCCGCCCATCGCGTCGATCTCCTGGAAGTACACTTCGGCCTCGGCCTCCAGCCGATCGGTGAGCGCTTCCACGAAATAGCTGCCCCCCAATGGGTCCGCGGTGTTGGTCACCCCGGTTTCGTACGCGAGGATCTGCTGCGTGCGCAAGGCAATGGTCACCGCCTTCTCGGTGGGCAGCGACAGCACCTCGTCCATCGAGTTGGTGTGCAGGGACTGCGTGCCGCCGAGCACCCCCGCCAGCGCCTCGATGGCCGTGCGCACGATGTTGTTCTCCGGCTGCTGCGCCGTAAGTGAACACCCCGCGGTCTGCGTGTGGAATCTGAGCGTCCACGACCGGGGATTCTTGGCGCCGTAGCGCTCGCGCAGGTGGCGCGCCCATATGCGGCGCGCCGCCCGAAACTTGGCGATCTCTTCGAAGAAGTCAATGTGCGAGTTGAAAAAGAACGACAAGCGGGGCGCAAACGCATCCACGTCCAATCCCGCGGCGATGCCCGCCTCGACGTACGCGAACCCGTCCGCCAACGTAAAGGCCAGTTCCTGCGCAGCCGTGGATCCGGCCTCGCGAATGTGATAGCCACTGACCGAGATGGAATTCCAGAGCGGAGTCTCCCGGGTCGCAAACACCAGCATGTCAGCAATGAGGCGCATGGAGGGTTCCGGTGGGAAGATCCATTCCTTCTGGGCGATGTACTCCTTTAGGATGTCCGCCTGCAGCGTGCCACGCACGGCGGACCAGGGCACCCCCTGCCGCTCGGCCGTCACCAGGTACATGGCCCAAATGATGGGCGCCGGCCCATTGATGGTCATCGACGTGGAAACCTGATCCAAGGGAATCCCCTGAAAGAGGCGCTCCATGTCGCCCACGTGGTCCACCGCCACCCCCTCGCGGCCCACTTCGCCCAAACTTTTGGGATGGTCGGAGTCGTATCCCATGAGGGTGGGCATGTCAAACGCCACCGACAGACCGGTCTGCCCCTGCTTCAGCAGGTAGTGAAAGCGTTCGTTGGTTTCTTTGGGGGTGCCAAACCCGGCAAACTGCCGCATGGTCCACAGCCGCCCGCGATACATGGTGGGGTGAATGCCACGCGTATACGGGTACTGCCCGGGATCGCTCAGTTCGCGGTCGTAGTCCCGGCCGATGGCGCTGTCGGGACCATACACGGGGTCAATGGGCGTTCCGGAAATGGTGCGGCGCTCCACCGCCTCGGTGGCGGTGGCCGCCGGCTTCACCTTCATCTGTGCCACGGGGCACCCCTTTCGGCTGCTGAACGCGTCTCATCTAGCTCAGTGATAACAAATTCGGGATCCCGGGGTCAAGCGAGGACGGCCCGCGCGGCGCCGGCTCAGAAGACCGGAGGCATGCCGGGCTGCCAGCGAAACACCGCCGGGGGATACCCAAGCTCAGGGACGTCCTCCGGTGCCACCCAGGCAAAACCCGCACACTCGCCGTCGAGCGCTTGGAGCTCCCCGCCGACCCTGTCGCACCACCAAAGCGTCGACGTATATTCCACACGGTCACCGTTCGGGTAGACGACCGGGTACGGCCCGATGACGGCCACCACGTGGCGCGGCACCACCTCGAGCCCGGTTTCCTCCCGTACCTCACGGCGCACGGCGTCGAGCGGCCCCTCCCCCGGGTCGATGGCTCCCCCGGGCAGCATCCACCCGCCGCTGTCGCTCCGCATCTCCAACAAGACGCGGCCGTCGGCGTCGTGAATGAGCGCACCGACGCTGGGCACCAGGAGCAGATCGTGCCCCACCCGGTCGCGAAGTCCCTGGAGATAGGCGGATATGCCCACGTGTGTCCCCCCTCTTCCCAGGGATGTTACCGCGTGCGCGGCGGGGCCGTCACTGAGCGGCATCACCGTCCCAAATCTAGTCCAACCGAAGGATGCGTCTCGCCGGGCCGGCGGATCCCCAGATCGGGAGTCGGGAGCCACCGGGGGCGCGCTTACCGCAACATGGGTAGCGCCAACCCGCAACGGCATCTCGTCGGTTTGCGGGGTGGCACGCCCGCACGCTGGAGCAGCCGGCGCAGGTCGCTAACCGCCACGGCCTTCAGTCCAACGCGTGGCCCCAGACGGGTCGGCGTGGCGCACGGCCCACCGGCGGTCCCGCCGGACCAGCATGAACGGCTGCGCTGCCCAGTCACCACCGTTGACACGCGTGGGAACTGTCGTGCGGCTGATCGGGCATGCCTCGCAAGCCAGACATCTGTCTAAACCGCCCAACCGCCCAACCGCCCAACCGCCCAACCGCCCAACCGCCCAACCGCCCAACCGCCCAACCGCCCAACCGCCCAACCATGGATGAATGGATGAATGGATGAATGGATGATGGACGACCCCTCGCGGGAGAACCGCAGCCAGATGCTTCGCATTCCCGCTGATGTATGAGACCACGCATGGCGGCTGCCAATCGGTCCGCCAATCATCCGACGGTGCGCGGTGTCATGCTTTCCGCCATGTGCAGTGCGGTCCGGACGTCCGGTTGGCTGCCCACGCTGAAGCTGCTGACTTGATAGACGGCCGCCTGCCGCATCCAGGTCACGGTGGTCCGAACCCCGAGCGGTCCTCCACCGGCATCCGCAGGCCGGAGGGTCACGACAACACTCCCCACCGTGACGGGATCCGGCCATGAGTGGCCTGCCAGATAGACCGCCACCTTGGCCGCCGTCGTGGTGGCCACGGCCGCGCTGACCTGACTCACCACGGCCGCATCCCATCCCGCTTCGCTCCACACCACCACCTGGGCGAGGTTCGACGAGGCCGCGTATGCCTCGGCGGTAACGGTGGGCGTCAGCGAAACGGCATGACCAGGTTGGTTGTCCCAGGTCCATGGCTGATAGTGGTCGATCGCGGCGTAGGCATTTTGCCCAGCCGATGGGGACGGTTCCGCATAGCCCGCAAACGCCGCCAGTTCATGACCTGTCTGGAGAATCGCTTGGGTTGAGCTGTTGACCGGAAGAGGAGTGGGCGTCTGATACAGGTCCACGCTGTACAGCGCGCCGGTCGCAGACACCGGATAAAACGACGTGCGCACCGCGAGATACGAACCAGACGCAGGGCTAGGCACCCACGTGGGAGCCTCGGCTCCCTTGGGGAACGACCCCCGAAAGTTCGGCAGGTCGCTGAGCGCCCCCATAGCCGACTGAACCACGGCTGGCCACGCACCCGCCCGGGAGCTCGGCGCCGCTGTGTGGCGGTGGTTGACAGGGGGGGTGGGCCTTGACCGAACAGCCCGAGTCGCTTGGTGGTGCGGTGCGTGAGCGGCTCCCTGGCTTGACGGACCCGTAAAAGCGGGGGCCGCGCCACATCCAGCAAGCAGCAACAGACTTCCCAGCGTTCCCGCAAGCGTTGCAGTCCTCATGCCACCCGTCCTCCCCATCCATTCAATCCAAGCCTCCACGGGGAACGCGAGGGGAGCCCTCCGGGTTACAAGGAGACGTACGGGGCCTGACGAGAGACCTCTAGACTCGCTAGCCATAGCCCGTCACCTCAACGGGGGCAACAATCCGGGCGGATCGGCACTCCAGACCTCACGGCACCAACCGCTTCCATGGCCCCGGTCGTACAGGCCCCGATCGGCCTCATCCGTTATACGCCAGGCCCACGGCTTGACGGACGGGCGCCCGTGGGCGGCGGGCAGACACCTCCTTCGGCGCGGCAGCACACGACGACGGCATGACGCGCGGTTGGCCGCAGGGACCCGCGCCCGGTTCGATGGCTCCACCGGGCAGCATCCCCCGCCGTGGTCGCTCTGCAACCCCCGCCACCGGCGACCGGCGGCGTCGTGGATGAGGCCACCGACGCTTGGCATCAGGAGCAGGTCATGCCTCCCGGTTGCGCGGATCCCCGAAGAAAGGCGGCTGTCGGCCTGTTGACCCCTGTTCGTCGGCGCCGGCCGGGCCCCGCTCGAACTTGCTACACTAGACCGAGACCGTAAACTTGTCGTCCCTAGTCTAGCGCCAGGCGAAGGAGGCGCGGCCGTTGCCTCGGAGCCACCCTATGCGCCCGTGGTGCGCCACCTGCGGCCCTTGTCCGGTTTGTCGGCCGTCGAGTGGGGCCGTCGCCTGGGTGTGCCCGCACACTACATTGGCTACTTGGAAAACGGCTCTCGCTGGCCCCGGCCACCCCAGATGTGCATCATCGCGGGCATCCTTGGGTGGGACCCGTTTGAGCTGGCGCTCTTGGCGGACGTGGAGATCCCGTACCCCGACTGGCCCTCGCCGCAGTACCTGGACGGCTGGCACGCGTTGGCGCACGAGTGGGTGGAGACTGCCGATGCCATCGCGCGCTTCTCCTCGCCTGTCAGCTGGCGGAGAAGCCCGATTGGCAAGCGGCGCCGGATGCCGACCTCCCCGCTGCCGTCAACACCTTTGGCCGTACCGCCTGCTATGGATGGCTGCGCCAGCGCTGGACGCCCTACGCGCCGCATCCGCTGCGGCTCGCGCCCGCCCGCACCGCCGACGACGTCCGGGCCGCGGTCGAGGCCGGAGCCGGCGCGGGCCCCGCCGTGGTGGACCCGCGGTTCCTTTCCGGCCTGTCGCCCCAGGACCGGGCCGCAGTTGAAGCGGTGGCGGAAAGCCGCAAGCGCCAGCACCCCCACGACCCCTGAGCCGCCGGGTCTCATCCGGCGGGGGAATGCACGCGGAGGGCTTTCAAGTAGCCCTGGCATGCGTCCACGGCCACTTCTTGAGAAACCGGCACCCCGGAGACGCTGAAGATGGTGTAGACCCCCGACTCGACCCCCTGGTAGCTGACCACCGCCACCCGCCGTCCCAGCCGGCCCACGGTGTGATGGGTCACCCGATACCGCTGTCCGAGCACCGTGAGCTCAAACACGTAGTACCAGCGACCCGGTGGCGGCGCCGATGCTGGACCACCACAACCGGCGACCGCGGCCAAGGGCAAGCCCGCCACCAAGCCACGTGCGACACGGTGGCCGCAAGACAAGCCGTTCCCCCCGCTCCGGCGTCCCACCGTCAAGGGATCAGCGGGAGTGGCCGGCGCCGTCCGCCCAAATCCGGTGGATGCGGTGATAGAGCGACAGCCGCTCCTCAACCAGCGTGAGCGCCAATCGATTGGTGGCCACCTGCCGCTCGTCCGACTCCCGATACAGCGTGAGCAAAAATTCAAAGATCCCTTCGACGCGATGCTCCGCCCGCTCCGCCCGGTATCCCTGGCGCTCGTCGGCCATCTGCAGCAGGCCGCCCGCGTTGGCAATGAAGTCGGGAGCGTAGAGAATACCCCGGGCCCGGAGCAAATCGCCCATGGCTTCCTCACTCAGCTGGTTGTTGGCCGACCCGGCGATGATGCGGCACTGAAACCGCCCGACGGTCTCCGGGGTCACCACATTTCCCAGGGCGCACGGAGAAAAGACGTCGCAGGGGGTCTCCCCCACGGACCAGGGGTCCACCGGCTCGACGCCATACTGGGCCGTGACGGTCCCCACGGTCTGAGGGTCGATGTCGGCTACCAGCACCTCGGCCCCCGCCTCCACCAGGCGCCGCACCACGTGACGCCCCACCTTGCCCAAGCCCTGCACCACCACGCGGCGTCCGGCCGGATTGGAATCGCCAAACGCATGCTGGAGGCCGGCCCGAATAGCCTGCACGACCCCGAGCGCGGTGAGGTCCCCGCTGTCGCCGGATCCTCCGTATCCCGGGGGCAGTCCCACCAGATAGTCCGTCTCGCGCGAGGCATAGACAAAGTCGTCCCCGTCGGTGCCCACGTCCTCACCCGTGACGAATCGCCCGCCCAGCGTCTCCAAAAACCGTCCCAGCGCGCGGAACATCCCTTCGTTCTTATCGCTGGCCGGATTGCCGATAATCACGGCCTTGCCTCCCCCGTAGTCGAGGCCGGCTGCCGCCGACTTGTAGGTCATGCCCTGCGACAGGCGCAAGGCATCCAGCACCGCCTCGTCTTCGGTGTCGTAGGCACGCATGCGGCAGCCGCCCAAGGCCGGCCCGAGCGTGGTGTTGTGAATGGCAATGATCGCCTTCAAGCCGGTGGCCTCGTCGAAGTTGAAAATCAACTGCTCGTGTCCGTGCTGCCGCATGGCCTCAAAAATCTCCATAAATGCCGTCCCCGCTGCCGGGGATCACCTCCCGCCCGAGTCTTGGCGCCATTATAACTCCGCGTCGCTATCGGTCCGGCGCCGCATGCCGCCCCACGGCCACCGGTCGGGTGCGACCGACCCCCGCAGGCGGAGGCGGACCATCCGACCACCCGCCGCCGCAGCACCATCACGGGAGTGCGCTGCGCGCCTTGGCCCATGGGATTATCGCGCAGCAACTCCTGCACCGCCCGCCCGTCCACCCCGGCGGACACCGCCAGCACCTCACTCCCCAGGTCGTTGACGTCTACCACCGCAACCCCGGCGCCAAGCCGCCGCGCCATGGCCGTGCAAAACTCGCCCGCACGGCAGGGGGCCAGCACAATGTACCGGTCGTAGGGTGCAATCGTCGTGGGACCGGGCCCATCAATGGCCGCCACCCGGCGCCCCGCCACCCGATAGAATCCGCCCCGACGACCCAACAGCCGCCCCGCGGCCCCCACGGCCGCCGCCAGGAGAATCCGCGGCCAGCCCGCCTCGCGGATGGCCATCTCCATCGTCTCGGGGCGGCGTAGGCCCAAGCCATGCCCCAGCTGACTCACCCGGCTCGCGAGCCATCGGGCCAGCCACCCCGGTGTGACCGCCCGCAACAGGACGGCCCGGCCTTCCGCAATGGCAACAATCTTCTCGCCGACGGCCACCACGTCGCGGGCGCCCACCCGTCCGGCCAGGTACGGGGCCAGCGTCTGCGCCAGACGCTCCCCCGGGCGGACGAGATGCGTCACGACCGCGTACCGCTCGTACCGCTCGGCCGCCACCGTCCGGCCTGGCTTTTTGATCCACTGTCCGTCGGCCGCTGCCACGCGCATCCCTCCCGGACTCGCCAGGCTATTCACCCGGCGGCCGAGAGGTCCCGCTACGCGCCGAAGTCGGACAGCACGGCATGGATGTCACGCGTGGCCGCCAGCGCCTCGGCCTTGGGTCGCTGCCAGACGTTGCGCCCGAAAATCAGCCCCGTGGCGCCCGCCTCCATGCACGCGCGCGCCTTCTCCAGCATCGCTTCGTGGCTGCCCCGCTCGCCGCCGGCAAAAATCACCAGGGCGCGGCCGGCCGAACCGACCACCTGTGCCAGCGCCTCCTGTTCGGTCCAGGGCCGCTGGTACGCTTTGGGCGCCTGCGCCAACTTCTCGGGACCGATGCTGGGGACGTTCAGTTTGATGACGTCCGCCCCGACCTCCAGGGCCACGCGGCTCGCGTAGTCAATGGCGTACACCGTATCCTTGCCGCCGCGGGCGTCGACCGCCTCGCCGCGCGGGTAGGACCACACCACCACCGGCAGGCCGAATCGCTCGGCATCTTGGCGCACGCGCGCCATCTGTTGGAAGTCTCGGTCCTGCAGGGGTGAGCCCACGTACAGCGTGTACCCCACCGCATCGGCGCCTAGGCGCACCGCGTCCTCCACACTCGCCAGCAGGGGCGACAGCGGTTGACGGTCGCTGGGAATCTCGGTCTTGCCATTCAACTTAAGGATCAGGGGCACCTGGCCCGCGTAGCGGGGGTAGTACTTGGCCGCGAGACCAATCTGGCACGCAATGGCCGAGAAGCGGCCTTCGACGGCCAGGCGAAACTGAAACTCTGGGTCGGCGCTGTCGGGTGCCTCCAGAAAATCACGCGGGCCGTGCTCCAGCCCCTGGTCAATGGGCAGCACCATCAAGGTGCCGTTGGCGGGTCCCGACTGATACAGCAGACGGTAGAGACGCGTCTTCTTGCCGGGAGCGATATCCAGGTGGGCCCATGGGGTCCGCTTGGTGTTCGTGGTCGCCACAATCTCTCTCCTCTCGTGCTGCCGCTCACCGCGGCCGTTGGGTCAAGTCTAG
>DAHVOH010000007.1 GCA_027318915.1 Clostridiales bacterium | reverse complement strand
AGGTCCGGCAGCTGCTGGGCCATGTACGTTTGATAGGCCTGGAAGCGTGCCGCCACCTGAGCCGGAGTGCCGCCCGCGTACGTCGCGTCGATGAGCGCGTTGGCGTGCGGATCGTTGTAGTCGCCGAAGTTGAAGCCGGCTCCGGCCTTATACAGTCCGCCCCCTGACGGGTAGAAGTCGGGCGCATAGATCCAGCCTCCACCGGCCGAGATGGCCCATTGCGTGGAATTGGCCGGGTTGTCGACGATACCTCTGACCGCCGACGGAGCCTCGGACTTGAGCGAAACGCGGATGCCCTCTTTCGCCCAGTCGGCTTGCATCAGCTCCAGCTCATCCGTGAGACTGGGCGATCCGGTGCCGAAGATCACCTGGAAGGTGAGCGGTTGGCCGTTTCTCTGCATCACTCCGTTGACCAGGCGCCAGCCGTGGGCTTCCAGAATGGCGCGGCCGCGTGCGATGTTGAACTGGTAGTACTGCGGCATGTTGTAGTCGTAGTACGCGTTATGGGGCGCGTAGGGCACGGGCCCGTTGGTGATGTTGCCGAAGCCCAGCAGAATGGACTTCAGGATGCCCTGCTGGTCGATGCCGTACTGCAAGGCTTGGCGGATGTACAGCTTGTCCAACAGCGCGCCCTCACCGTTCAACGCCTTGGGATTGAAGTTGATCCGGTCGTAGGCATACGCGAAGAGCGGCTCTTTGACAATCCGGTAGTCGCTCAGGGCCTCGGAGGGTTGGTAGTAATTCAGCGGGATGTGCGCAATCTGAACGTTGCCCTTCTTCAGGTCGGCGAACGTCGAGGCCGCGGATGCTTCGTAGTCGTACAGCACATGGGGAATGGTGGGCTTGTGGCTGCCCGAGAACCGCGGATTGATGGAAAACTCCCAGTACTGGTCCTGCACAGCCTTGGTGATCGTGTAGGGGCCGTCGACGACCTTGTAGACCGCGTTGCCCGGGCTGTTGCCGATGGCGTTGATCCAGGCCAGCTCGCGCAGCGGGTTGGCATATTTGTCCCACGTCGCCTTCGGCATGGGGACCAATTGCGAGAGCCCGTTGTGCTCGAACCAGACGGGATTCACCGAGGCCGTGGTGGTGACGACGACCTTGTCGGGTCCGTCGGCGGTCACGGACTTCCAATCTTGCGGCACACCGCCCGACCCCGCGAAACAGTACGCCAACGGGGACTTGGGCCCGCTGGCCGCCAGAATGAGCTGGGCGTCATACACAACGTCGGCCGAGGTGATGGGCTGTCCGTTGGACCAGTGCCACTTCGGGTTCAGCGTAATCGTGAACACCGTGTCGTGTCCGCTGACGGCAATGCCCGAGGCGATAGACCGCGAGTACTGAATCGTGTCGGTCTTGCTCATCCACAACAGGGGGCGGTACATGTCCGGTCCAAGATATCCGCCCGTCAGGGTATAGCAGTCCAGTCCCGGGACGATAGGGGGCCACCAGTCCAAGGAGAGTTGGACGGGCAGCGCGATAGTGAGCACGCTGGGTGCGGTGGCCTGCGCCGCGGAGGTGCCGCAGCCGGCCACGAGGGCCAGAGTTCCCGTCAACGCCACGTAGCGACCGAGTGATCGGATCCGATGGGACCATGAATCCCACACGCCCATACTGCATACCTCCCCGGTGGTGGCGGCCGCGACGACGGCCGCACGATGTGTGCGAACGTTATTCTTGGTAATGCAGATGGGTAAATGATTGGATATCACCCTTTCGCGCCAATCACCGGATGTCCTGCTTGTCCAGCGAAAACCCCAACATCCAGCGAAAAGTCGTTGTCTTGGCAAAGAGGCCACACGTACGGGGTAGGAGACGCCGGCGCGCGGCGGGGCCACTGCGGTGCCCGGACCATCGACCTCCGCTCCATGGGCCGCTTCGAGGGTATTCTCGTGCGATATCAATCAACGGGCGGGTTCGCGATCGGCGCGGAAGCCCATCCTCGCGACGTAGCCGTGAGGCCGGTGAGGTCACCGGGACCCGCCGCCTCCGACTGACGACAGGCGGAAGACCCGCCTCTGCCACCCGCTTTGCCGCAGGACCGCAGGCCGTCTGTTCCGTCGTGGCTCGCAACCTCATCGTCATCGTCCCCCCGTTCTCGTCCCCGTCAACGACGCTGCCCTATAAGGTGGCGCTTGCAGGTGCCTGCCGCGCGTGGTGGGTTGACGGCGGCCCGACCGGCCGTGATGCTCGCAGCGACTGTGTCAGCGGGGCCGGCGACCCCGCAACGGTCGGCCGTTCAATGCCGAGCTCGACCCGCGATCCCGGGCTTGCCGTGTTAGAAGGGGGGATCGTGGACGACGGCGTTCTGCGTAAGGGACGTCGCGGGGCCGTCTTGTTCCGCTGGTCGTCTTGCGCGACTCTGTTGATGGCGCGTCTTCCCGGCCAGGCAGGACAAAGTCCCGGCGACGGCTTTTGGGTGAACCGGAAGGGCTGTCCCAAGTGAGGCTGGAATCCGGCCCTCCGCCGTCGGTGAAGCCCGGGAGCTATGTTGTCTTGACGGGTGGCACCCCTGACCGCCCGACGCCCCGACCGCTCTCGGATACTCGGCGGCCCGGGCAGGGACAGGAGGCTCGGCTGCCTCTGGTCCCATGCCTACCCGTGGCGGTTGGGATTGCTATGGTGGCGAAACGTTGCGGGTCGACCAGGATAAGCGCCGAGCCTTACGATGTTGCCGGCAAGGGACCGCATGCCCAGGCATAGCTGGGTCAAGCTGCTCGTCGCACCGGCCGGAGTTGGGACCTGTCGGCGGCGCAGTGGCTCGGCCAATCCATCGGGGCTGCGGGACGGGAGCGTCGGAACCGTCGGCCAGTGGAGCGCGGCCGGATCCGCGCGCGGATCCCGGAAAGCGTCCGGCCACACCGATGGCGAGCTCGGGGGAAGGCTCACGTTCGGGTGAGCACCGCCACCGCATTCTGCCCGCCGAATCCAAACCCGTTCGCCATCGCCGTGCGCACCGCATGCACCCGACTCCGTCCGGGGACGTAGTCGAGATCGCACAAGGGATCGGGATGGTCCAAGTTGATGGTCGGTGGCACGACGCCATCGTTCAGCGTTTGAATCACTGTTAAGACGGAGATGGCGCCGGCCGCGCCCAACAGGTGCCCGACCATGGACTTGGGCGAACTGACGGGAATGTGATAGGCCGCCGGCCCTAGGGCGCGCTTGAGGGCGCGCGTCTCCGCCACGTCGTTCAACGGGGTGCCCGTCCCGTGCGCACAAATGTAGTCGAGATCGGACGGTTGACAGCCGGCCTGCCGGAGTGCGCCCGTCATCGCCCGCGCGGCCGCGTCGCCGCTGGGGTCCGGTGCCGCCACATGGTAGGCGTCGCTGGTGCGGGCGCCGCCCGCGACCACCGCCAACGGGCGGGCGCCTCGCTGGCGGGCTTGCGTTTCCCGCTCCAGCACAAAAGCCGCCGCGCCTTCCCCAAAGACGAAGCCGTCCCGATCCCGGTCGAAGGGGCGGCAAGCGTGCTCCGGATCGTCGTTCCGCCGACTCAGAGCGCCCATACGGCCGAGCCCGGCAAAGGTGAGCGGCATCAAGGCCGCTTCAGCCGCCCCGGCCACAACGATATCCGCCTCGCCACTCTGCAGCAGTTGGGCGGCCTCGATGACAGCGTACAGGCCGGCGGCGCAGGCCGCATACGACGCCACCACCGGCCCGCGGGCGCCCAGCTGGATCGCGACCTGGCAGGCCCCCATATTGGGGATGAGGGAGGGAACCAGGAAGGGACTGAGGCGTCCGGGTCCCCGGGCGGCCAGATCCAGGGCGCCTTGCCCCACATCCTTCATCCCACCGCCGCCACTGTTCATGACCACCGCCAAACGGTAGGGGTCGACCGAGGCGGGACCTAGATGAGCCTCGACGACGGCCTGGTGCGCGGCCGCTACGGCAAACTGCACAAAGCGCGAGCTGCGGTGCGCCGTCTTGGCGTCCATGTAGGCCAAGGGGTCGAAGTCGGAGACGACGCCGGCAATTCGAACAGGCAGTCCCTCGGTCTCGGGCCCCCGCACTTGGCGAATCCCCGAGACTCCGGCGGTCAAACGATCCCAGAACGTGCCCACGTCGTTGCCCAAAGGGCTTATCACGCCACGGCCGGTGATGACAATCCGCTCGGCCATACGATCTCTCCTTCACACCCGACCTCTCGAATCATCGGCCAGACACGGCGATCGGATACCCGCTGCGGCCCGCCTCCGTCGCCGGACGGTCCCGCTCACGGCCGACGCTCAGCACGCGCCGACCTCGGCCGGGATGAACGGATTTCGTCCTCGTCGCTTCGGGCGACGGCGTCCGTCGTCAACTCTTTCCTCATCCAGCCGCGGGGCGGTGACAGAGAGACGACGAATGAAGCCGCCGGGGCGGATCTCCTTCGAGGTTGGCCCTTGATGTCTCGACCGATAGGGGCGCGCCTGCCCGTACACCTGAGCACCAGACCCGGCATGACCCATAGCCTACACGGGGGTGGCCGCCCGCTCCAGGGCCGGGTGACCCCTGCCTGCTGGGGGCAGACGGCCCCGCTCCACCCTTCCTGCCGTCACGGCAGGGGGCGGTCGCCACACGTCGGCAGGGCAATATCGGGGTAGGACGAGGTCCCGTGGGCACGGTGCGGGATGGTGCTCACCCGACCGCCCGCCTTCGGCCGTCGTCGCGATGGCGGCCCATCGGGAGCGGGGGCGTGCCGACGTTTGGGCGGAGCCGCCCGGCAAGCAGGGTCCGTGGCGGCTATTGCTCTTTCAGCAGGGCGTCCAGCTTGGATCCCGGATCGCCCCGCAGCATCCAAATGCCGACCAGCAGCAAATAGAGCCACGCCAACAGCGAAAAACCGCGGCCGAAGGAATACTGGAGAATTTGAATGTGGCCGACCAGCGGGGCTTTGTTGATGCCAAAGGGCAGCGCGACAAAGCCGGTGAGGAAGAACATGGCCATGTTGTACGCGGTGAACAAGATGGGCGGGACGTAAAACTGCCGGAGCCCCAGCAGGTAGATGACGGCAATGAGGCTGTAGGAAGCCGTCTCGATGTCGAGCCAATACGAAATGATGGGGGTGGCCCCGGGGCTGGCGAAGATGTGGGCGGCCACGTCCAAGAGGGCGAAAAAAGCCATGGACAGGCGCAACCAGTGGAGACGGCGCGTCCGCTCGGACTGACGCTGCAACTCGGTGGTGTTTGCCTGCGGTGATGCCGTGGTCGGTGGTGTCATGATAATCAACCTTCTTTCCCGATCCCTGCGGATCCGACCCCGTCGCACGAGGTCCGGTCATATCGAATCCGAGCCCATCGAATCAAGTCGGATCGGCGAGCATGAGAGATCCGACGCGGTTCTCTTCGACGATACCGGACTCGGGCGCGGCGATACAGGGCCCAAGGGCGCGTTGGATGCGGAGCCAAAGGGCCGCGTTTTAGTGGTCCCGCCGGACACGGGGACCCCGTTGACCTAAAAACGCCGAGGCCATGGGCGCGGTGTGGACACTGAGCGCAGGGACGGACAGAATCCTCGGGTCTCCGCCCGAGGGATGGCTTTTGGCGTCGTGGCGTCCGACGCGATGACCACACGCTTCACGTCGGCAGCGTCTCGTCGACCGCCGCGCCCTGGTGGCCGTATGGCCCGGTTTTTTGCCCCCACCGAGCGTCGTCAGCGCGCGACCGGTGTCCACGCTCGACGGGTCTGTGTTAGCGTGAAGGCGGAGGGTGACGCCATGCGCCTTCTGATTGCCGAAAAGCCCAGTGTGGCCCGCGCGCTGGCAGGGGCGCTCGGTGCGCCGCAGAAGCACGACGGGTATTTTCAGGTCGGATCCGATTGCGTCACGTGGGCGCTCGGACACCTGGTCGGGCTGGCCGAGCCGGACGCCTACGATCCGGCCTGGAAGCGGTGGAGCTGGGCCGGGCTCCCCATGCTGCCGGAGTCCTTCCGACTCCAGCCGATCCCGTCCGGTCGCGCCCAGTTGAGTGTGCTGCGGGGCCTCCTGCGGCGGGCCGATGTGACTCGGATCGTCATCGCCACGGACGCCGACCGGGAAGGAGAACTGATTGCGCGCTGGATCCTCCGGCACTTGCAGGCCCGGCAGCCCGCCGACCGGTTGTGGCTGTCGGAGACCACGCCGGCCGCGATTCGAGCCGCCCTGGATCGCCTGGTGCCGGCAGCCCAATACGCCGCCCTGGCGCAGGCGGCGGAAGCGCGGGCGGCCGCTGACTGGCTGGTGGGGCTCAACGCCACCCGGGCGATGACGCTGCGGCACGGGCAGGGAGGGCAGGGAGCCCTGTCGGTGGGCCGGGTGCAGACGCCCACGCTCAAGCTCATCGCCGATCGCGACGCGCAGATCGCGGCGTTCCAAGCCACCCCCTACTGGCAGGTTCACGTCACGTTCGCGCTGGAATCCGGATCGTCGTACCAGGGCCTGTGGGTTCGCCTGCCGGGCGAAGAGCCGGCCGACCGAATCCCCGACCCGGCGGCGGCCGAACGCATCCTGGCGGCGGTGCCGCCGGGCACTGCCGGCCAGATTCGCCACGTGGAGCGAAAGCCGGTCAGCGTGAGGCCGCCGGCGCTGTACAACCTGGCCGATCTGCAAAAGGACGCCAACCGGCGCTTTGGCCTCACGGCGGCGGACACTCTGCAGGCGGCGCAACAGCTTTATGAGGCGCGGCTCACCACCTACCCGCGTACGGACGCGCGGGCGGTGAGCGCGGCGGAGGCCGCCACCTTGCCGAAGCGGCTTCAGGGCCTCCAAGAACGATACGCCGACCTGTACGCGGCGTTGCCGACGCCGTTGCCGGTCCGGCGTGTGACGAATGACGCCGAGGTGGCCAAGGCCGGTCATCCGGCCATTCTTCCCACCGGGCAGTTGCCCGGCGGGCACCTCGGCGAGGCCGCCCGGCGCGTGTTTGACCTGATTGCCCGGCGCACCTTCGCGGCGCTGCTGCCGGCCGGCCAAGACGAACGGACCACCGTGCTCACCGATGCCGGCGGGGAGACCTTTCGCACCAAAGCGACGGCCGTGCGGGTTGCCGGCTGGCGGATGGCCACCGGCAAGCTTCCGGATGCTCGAGATGAGCGGACCGACGACGACGCCGTCGGCGCCGTTCCGCCCGGTCTTGAGGCGGGACAGGTGGTGACGGTGCAGGCGGGCGAGGTCCTGCAGAAGTCCACCAAGCCGCCGGCCCGGCTCACCGACGCCACCCTGCTCGCTCTGATGGAGAAACACGGCCTGGGCACGCCCGCCACCCGCGCGGCCATTTTGGACACCCTCATCCGGCGGCAGTACGTGGTGCGGGAGAAAAAAGCGTTGGAAAGCACCGAGAAGGGGCGGGCGCTTCTCATCGTGGCGCCCGACGCTCTGCAGTCGCCGGATCTGACCGGGCAGTGGGAAGCGCAGTTGGAAGCCATTGCCGCCGGCACGCAGGATGCGGGGGTGTTTCTGGCCGGCATCCGGGCATACACCCGCGACGTGGTGGCGACGATTGCCGGTCAGTCGGCTCGATCCATCGGATCCGGGTTCGGGTCCTGTCCCGTCTGCCACGAGGGGCACGTGGTGGCTACGGCGAGAGGCTGGGCCTGCTCGCGGTGGCGCGACGGCTGCCGGTTCACCATCTGGAAGGAAGTGGCCCACAAAAAACTCACGGAGAGCCAGGTGAAAACCTTGCTGGCGGGCAAGACGACCCGTGAACTGCAGGGCTTCCGCTCGAAAGCCGGCAAGCCTTTTCGGGCGCGTCTCAAGCTGGACGGGGACCGCGTGGTGTTTGTCTTTGCCGACCGCCCACCGGCGTGATGCGCGGCGCCAAGCCGACTCGCGCGGAACGCCGGTCTCGGGCGGTGCCCGTCGGCACAGACTCCGGGCGGGCTCCCACGCCGCGGCCGCATCGTGGCCGCGCCGGCGACGGCGTTGACCTGCGGCTGGCCGGTTCGTGAACCCGCGGTTCCCCCATCGAGGGCGTGTCGTTCCCGCCTCGCCCGCCAATCAGGCCGTGTTCCCGAGTGCGCGATGCCCGCGCGTGCCGACCAGGAACAGGAGCAGCGCGGCCAGCATCACCAGCGCCAGCAGGAGCCACGACGTCCGGTACCCGAGCGCCACCACCAAGAATCCGAAGACGACCGGACCCGTCGCGTGTCCCACATCCCAGAGGCTCCCAAACACGCCCATGGCCGAGCCGTAATTGCCGCGCCGCACCAGATCGCCTATCATCGCGGTCGTCGAGGGGGTCACGGTGCCGGTGCCCAGTCCAAAGAGAATGGCCAGCGGCAACAGCGCTGCAAACGTGGCCATGTAGGGAATGGCAATGAGCGTGAGAACACAGAGCACCACGCCGGCGATGATGAGCGGGCGGCGCCCGTAACGGTCCGACTGCCGGCCCAATACCGGGCGACTCACGACGGAGGCCACACCCTGGCCCCCGGCCAGCAGCCCAATCTCCCAAATGGGGATGTGCAGGCCGGTTGCGTAAAGGGGCAGGTAGGCCTGCAGCGATCCGGTTCCCATCCAGATGACGGCCTCCACCAGGCTGACCAGGCGAATCAGCGGGTCGCCGGCAATCTCGCGCACGCCGTGCGCGACACCCCGAAGCGCCTGGCCGAGGCGACCCGGCTCTGTTTTACGCTCGGGCACCGTATGCCGGTCACGGGGGATCCTGGTCATCGCCAGAAAGGCCAGAATGCCGATGGCGCCCGAGACGACGAAGGTGAGCGAAAATCCCAGCGTGGCCAGCACCACGCCGCCAAGAATCGGTCCGCTGACCACGCCGGCGTTCTCGAAGGCGCCGTACAGCCCGAGGCGGCGACCGCGTTCCTTCGGGTACACTTTGGCCACGAGGGCGGACGCGGGCGGGGAGTAGAGGGCGGTGGCGAGTCCGTGGTAAAAGCGCACCACCAGCAATTGCGGCCAGGAGATCACGGCCAGATACAGAAACGGGCCGGTGGCCTTGACAACCGTCCCCAGGGCCATGAGCCGTCGAACGCCGAACAGGTCCGACAGCGCGCCGGACGGCATTTTGATGAAGATGCCCGTGATGGTGGCCGCAGCCACAATGAGGCCAATCAGCTGGGTGGGGGCGCCGAGATAATGGGCGTAAAGCGGAGTGAGCGGGGTGCGCAGCATCTCGTAGCTCAGGCGGCCCAGGAATCCCACCATGCAGAGGAGCACGAAGGGGGATAACCGTCGTGAGGGCTTATGCCACTCATCACGCTCGGTGCTCTCTTCCGTATCGGGCGGCGTTTGCACAGCGACCTCAACATCCTTCCCTCGGGGGTGTCCCAAAACGACAAGGCTCCTACGTCTATGAAGGACGTAGGAGCCATCAGTCGTCGCGACGGTTTCGGCCAGCTCCATGGCCGTTGCTGCGTTCAGTCTACCAAACCGTGCAGTCGACTCGCCAAATTTTCGGGGCATTTGTGGTCGGCCGCCGTGTTGACCGACTGTCGACCAGAACGGCCCTCCCCGCCTGGGCGACGTGGAGTCGACGGGCGCCCCGCTGAGACGGCCCCAACGTTGTGACGATGGCACTCCGCGTGCGGTTTACCAAGCGCTTCGGCCATGAACCTGTCTCGACGGGTCCGTGACGGCCTCGGCGCCTGCCGCCGTACCGGACAGTGCCGGAGGGGGCTGGCCGGTGCCCGGGGCCGCCCAGCCCCAACGGATCAATTGGCGTCGTCCCCACAGGCGAGCCGGCTCCTCAATGAGCCGGAAGGCAAGTTCTCCCGCCACGCCGGTCAGCAGGACCATCGCTCCCAGACGAATGACAAAGCCGCCGGGGGTGGCGGCGCCGGCTCCACCCACGAGGGGCAGCACCACTCCCTTCAAGAGAGGCCAATGAACCAAATACCAGGAGTAACTGCGCGTGCCCACGTAGCGGAGCCAGCGACTGTTCGCGAGGCGTCGCGCGGACGGGAGTCGGTGCCACACCGCATAGGTCAGGAGACCCAGCGGCAGGACCCAGAGCGGGGCGGCATATGCCAGCGGGGCGTTCAGTAGACTCACGGCGGCAAGGGTCAGGATGAGCACGCTGCCGGGCAGTCGGGCAGACGGGTGCGAGGGTCGGCTCGTTTCAAAGATCCATAGCCCCGCTGCGAACCACACGGCCTGTCCGGGCCAGGACCAAAACGGAAAGGCTCCGGCCCAGCGCGGCCAAGGGCTGAAGAGTCGCGGCAGCAGCCATGGCCAGGCCAACGACAGCGAGAAACCCGTCAGCAGCAGCGTCAGGCCCCCGTAGCGCGGCAGCAGCCGCGCGAGGATCCACGGGCACAGAAGATAGAAAGTCATCTCGGCGCCGATGGACCATTCCACGCCGATCCAGGAGTTCTGATAGGCCGGAATCCACCCGAAGACAAAGGTCAGGTGAGCCAGCAGATTGCCGAGTGTGAAGACGTGACGTCCCGCCATCGGCGGCGGAGCGAACTTGGGCTGCCCGTATCCGACCAACCAACTGGTGAGGAGGGCGATGTAAAACAATGGGGCAATCCGAAACACGCGTCGGGCCCAGAATGCCCGGCGGGCATGGCGGTCGCGATGCGCGCGGTGGGCCCAACTGGCCGCCAGAGTCAACGCGCTGACGATGTAAAAGAGGCCAACGCCGACCGCCCCCTGCCCGACCGACCTTGCCCAGACCATCCCCGGCACGGGCGCAACGATGTAGGCGTGAAAAATCAGCACGGCGATGATGGCCAAGCCACGCAGAGCGTCAAGGCCGGGGTGACGGGTCGCGGACTTGACGGGCTCGGCGGCGAATCGATCGCGTGAAGCCCACGGCATGCCGTGCGCACCCCCTTGGCCGGACATCTTCGTGCGGATCGCCGCTGTCAATCGGTCTCCGCCATTGACCGTAAGCGGCCATGGCAGCTTGTGGCCAGCGGACGGCAAGCCGCCTCGGGGTCTACCGGCTTCTGTACGGGTCTGTCGGGCTCTCCGGCGGCCGACCCGGCGGCGCGGTCCGGCCTCGCGCCGTCTGAGGGCCGAATGCACAGCTGCCAGGAAACGCGGAGCGCAGTCTCAGCGGACGTTGAGGCACGGACGGACCGATAGCGAACCGACCGGATCGCCGTGTGAGGAGTACAACATCAGGTGTCCCGCAGCCATTCGGAGGGCGCGCCACCTTTTTCGAGGGGGAGGCGTGGGTCTTCCCGTCGCGTGACGGCTTGGCCAAAATATGCCGTGACGGTTATATAAAGCAGTGGATAGAGGCGACAGAGCAGGGGGGATGACCGTATGCGTGACACCTATGGGGTGGTGGCCGATCGTTCTTGGCGCCGCATTCTCGACCGATTGCTGCGTTCCGACGCTAGCGTCACCGAGTTGGGTCGGGATCTCAGCCTGTCGCAGCCGGCCGTGTCGAAACATCTGCGCACGCCGCGAGATGGGTGTCCGGGTTGACGCCCAGCGGTGCATTTATTCCCTGGACGCGAGGCCGCTTGGTGCGTTGGATTAGGGGCTGAGTGGTTATCGCGCCGCCTGTCAGCACCATGTCGACGCCTTGGTGGACCATCTCGACCGCGAGGCTCATGCACAACGAGGAGGCGATCTACGATGAACACGCACGCGTCTTATGACCTGGGGCTAGGCGCCGAAGGGAACGGCTGAGTCTTGGTGCTTGAGCGCGTTCTCCACCATCCCCGCGAGGCCGTGTGGGATGCCCTGACACAGGCGGCTCAGCTTGGCGCCTTTCACGCCGACCGGGATGTGACGATGCCAGGTCCCATCGGTCTTGCGCATTGAGACAATCCCGGCGTCGAGGAGGAGGAGAAGGAAGGACAGGTGGGGGAAATTCTCGCCCTTCGCGGCTCGTATTTCGTTGGGGCCCGGACGTGCTGCGCTCGCAGATCACGGCGGACGGCGGTGAAACCACACTCATCTGGCGCCATTGTTTCCAAGCCCGTCGGGACGCTCCCGCCTATGCGGCGGGCGGGCCCTTATGCCTGGATGCCTTGGCAGCGATCCCGGCCGGCCAGCCGATGCCGTCCGTTGTCGGGACAAATGCGCTGCAGTATGGTGGGCGGGAGCTCTATGCGAACGATGAGGCGCAGTGGGGCGGCGATGCCGACGGCGCGTGGTGAGGGTTTTGGCGGCTGGACCGGATATGCATTTGAGCCATCGCACGAACCCGGTCGCCAGATCGCGGTCGCATCCGAACCGAGGCACCGGGCGCGCCGCCGGAGGCGTCTTTGCCCCAGCGCGGGCATTCAGAAAGGTGAGGACGGCAGCGATGGCTATGGGCGGGAGAACAGCCCGGATGGCAGCGATTCTGACCGCACATCAAGTGCCTGGGGCGACCGTGGCGATCAGAACCCCGGACGGAGCCGTCCGGCATGACAACTTCGGTGTGCGGGACATGGGCGCGGGTGTGCCGATGTCCAGCGACACCTTGCTCGGGATTGCGTCTGTCACCAAGTCATTTACCGCCCTGGCGCTCTGTCAGCTGGCGGAGGCGGGTCAGTTGCGCCTGGAGGACCCCGTCGTCCGATATCTTCCGGATTTTCGGCGCCTTCGCCTGCCGTCGGCGGACGCGGTGGCTCTCCGCCATCTCCTGAGCCACTCCAGTGGGCTTCCAGACTATTCCCGCGCCCTCAATCTCCGAACCAAATGGGCGCACTACACGGCGGCCCAGCAGGCGCGATGGCGGGCGGCGGAGCCGGACATCGGCCCCGCCATCAACACGGTCGACGACCTGTTGGCCGCGATGGCGGCCGAGCCCGCGCCGCCGGTGGGGCTGCCCGGCGAGCGCTTCCACTACTCCAACGAGGGGTTCGCCCTCCTCGGCACCGTCATCGAGTTGGCGAGCGGCCAATCCTATCCGGACTACCTGCAGCGGCACGTCTTCGATCCGCTGGGCATGAGCCGCACCACGCTCAACATCCCGGGTCCCGAGCACGAACCGGTGACGCGCCTTTATGAGCCGTCCGCGACGGGCGCTCCGGTCGAAGTGCCGGCATGGCCCCAGGCTCCGGCCACGTTGGCCGACGGCTTCATCCGCTCGACCACGGACGACCTCCTGCGGTATTTGGAAAGCTTCATCGAGCCGGGAGATGAGCGCGCGGGGAGCGTGCTCAGTCCAGCCGGGCGCCGACGCTTGGCGACGCCCGAGGTGTCGGTGGAAATGGGCTGTTCGTATGGATTGGGATGGTTTTTGGACGAGTGGCGGGGATCGCGCCGCATGTTTCACACGGGATCGATGAGCGGAGTGGGGTCGTTTGTGGCAGTGCTGCCCGAGGTCGGCACGGCGGTGGTTGTCCTGTCCAATCTGACGACGGAGGGACCCGCCCGGGCCGTCGGCGAGGTTTTGATGGAAGTCGAGTAGCGCCGTCCCTCGGCACCCGTGGCAGTCCCGGGCGGAGCGGGGAGATGAGCCGATGGTGCGCGGCCGTTGCTCCGTCTCGGGGCGCAGTCGATGTCCACGCCTCCTATCGCCTATTCCGAGGGGGAGTAGGCGAGACGCACGCCAAGTCGGTCAGGACAGGTGATGCGGCCCTGGCTTGGCTCGAAGGCCGTATGGGGCGGTTCGGCCAAAAAGGGGATCGGCACAAGGGTGTCCGGAAGGTTCGCGGCGCACGGTTGGGGAAGCCTTGCGCCGGCGCGGTCCCAGGGGAGCTAGGCAGAGACGGGACAGGCCGGGCCGAGGGGATAAAGGAGGATGGCTATGCGGGTGTTGATTTCCGTCGACATGGAGGGCATCGCCGGCGTCAGTGGGGGTGTGGATGTCGGACCGGGACACGGCAACTATGAGCGGTTTCGGCGGTTGATGACGGCGGAGGCCAATCTGGCCATTGCGGGGGCGAAGGCCGGCGGGGCCAGCGAGGTGGTGGTCAATGACTCGCATGATGGGATGCGCAACATCCTGTACGAAGAACTGGATCCCACGGCGGAGTTGATTTCGGGCTTCAACAAGCCGCTGTGCATGGTGGAGGGCGTCCAGGAGGCGGACGCCGCGGTATTCATCGGCTACCATGCCTGGGCGGGGACGGCGCACGCCACGCTGGATCACACCATCTCCGGCAGCCAGATTCACAACTGGTGGCTCAACGGCACCCTGGTGGGGGAGGCGCAGATCAACGCGGCCCTGGCCGGCTATTACGGGGTGCCCGTGGTGCTGGTCAGTGGGGACAATCAGCTGGCGGCGCAAATTCAAGCGTCGCTGCCGGACACGCGGACGGTGATTGTCAAGTACGCGCTGGAGGCGAGCGTGGTGCGGTCCCGGCCGTTGGGCGAGGTGCGGCGGCTGCTCCGGGACGGGGTGGAGGAGGCGGTGCGGGCGCGCCAGAGCATTGCGGCGGTGCGGGTGGAGGGGCCGGTGACCTTCCGGCTGGAGTTCAAGCGGTCATCGCACGCGGAGGTGGCGTGCCTCTTTCCCAGCGTGGTCCGGGTGGATGGGCGGACGGTGGAGGTCACCGGGCAGAACGTGGTGGAGGCGTGGCGCATGGCGTTTGGGGCGATGCGGCTCGGTTCCACCTGCGACATGGGGTGAAAAGACGAAGGCGCGAGGGCTTATGGCGCCATGCGAGCGGACAAGCGACTATCGGGTTTGCGGCGCCAAACGCCGTTTGGCGGACGCCGTCCCGGAGGCCTCGCGTCGTTTGGCCGAAGCGTCCAGGGCACGGGGCTTCCGGCCCGGCGCAGGAGGTTGAACACGTCGCCCGCGGATTCCCCTGCTGGGGCGCCAAGCCGCCCAGAGGGGGGTCCGGCGGGTGAGCCCGCCGGGCTGGATAGGCCGCTACATGTGTTCGACCCCCAGAGCATCGGGTCGGAGCGATCCGCGCCGGCGCCCAGGCGACATCGGGCCTCAGATGCACGAGGCGGACAGACGCGGCGCCCCGGTCGTAGAACCAGGAGCTATTGAGGGTAACCCGAGAGACCCCGATCGTCACCCTTTGGGGTTCGATGCCAGGTGAGTTCGTGCCCGGCAGCGAGTTCAAGCCGGGTGGCACGACTCCCTGGGTGGGGTTGGGCGAACGACCGACGTGATGGCTGCGGTGCCGACGGCCCGATTCAGGCTGGCTTCCATCCCCTCCGGGCGCGGTCAGGGCACGCGTCCGGCGGAGTCGCTCAGGATCCGCGGCCCCTCTCGTTCCCGGCCGGGGAGCCGTCCTCAATTCGCGTACCCGAACGCGCGGGGCTTCTGACAGGCGAGCCCGATGATCCACGCCCGATCCGCGTCCGTGAGCTGCCGCGGCCGGACGCACCGCCAGCGCCTTGTCGATACACCGGTGGACCTTGCGGCACGAAAACCCGGTCTGGCGTTGAATCGCTCAGGTGCTTTGCCCGTCGGCCTACCGGACGAGAATCTCCGCCCATTCCACCTGCCGGCGGGGAGCGGTCCGCGAGCGCCGCCAGCTCTCCAGCGACGCGCGGTCTTCGGGGGTCAACACTAGCGGGAGTGTGGTCCGGGGCGCAGCCATCATGCTCCACCCTTTCGGTTCCGTTACCGGAAGGATACGAGAGACGCCCCGCGATGTCCCGATTAAGGAAGCCATCTACTATCCCACCGCAGGGGCGTCACCTCCACCGACAAATGGGGAGTTTTCGGGATGGTCTCACGGACCCTAGGCCGTCAGAATGTTCCTCGAAGGTCTGCCCTAGGTAAAGCGTGAGCGGCACGGATGTTGGATCCGGGACGTTCTTGCGCGGGACGCGCCGCCCACGGGTTGCCGACGATCCGTACCCGGTTCGGCCGCATCGCTTGGTGACGCGTCCACCGGGTGCGACCGCGCCGTCGGATCAGATGGAGGCGCCAGCCATGTTGCGGAGACGACGCGGGTGCGGGCTCGTCCGCCATCCGTCGTTTGGATGCGTCCCGTGGCCGGGTTTGGCGTCTGGACCGTCGCTTCGCATCTCGCCGTCCAGGAAGTCGGGGTTTCGACCTTCCGTATTTCGTCACCACGGACGTTATGCACCGTCGTCATGGCGATGCGAAGGGCGCCCGGTTGTGACGCCTGCCGAGGCTGGCAGCCAAGCTTGCGATGTGCCGGGGACCAATGTTGGAAACGGGAGGGATTGCTGTGAACTGGGCGAACAAGGTAGCCCTGGTCACCGGGGCCACGTCGGGAATCGGGCGTGCCACGGCCATGGAGTTTGCTCGTCGCGGGGCCGCCGTGGTCGCGGTGGGACGTGATCTTGAACGCGGGCGCCGCGTGGAGGCGGACATCGCACGGGAGGGGGGACAAGGACTCTTCGTGCGGGCCGACGTCAGTCGCGCCACCGACGTCCAGGCTATGGTGGAGCGTGCCGTGCAGGTGTTTGGGGGGCTGGACGCGGCATGCAACGCGGCGGCGTCACCCGGATCGCTGCGACCCTTGGCCGACGCGTCGGAGGCCGACTACGATGCCACCATGGCGGTTGACCTCCGCAGTGTCTGGCTCTGCCTCAAATATGAGATTCAGGCCATGCGCCGACAGGGTCGCGGCGCCATCGTCAACGTCTCGTCGGTGAATGCGGTCCGGCCCGCTCCGGAAGCCGCCTTGTACAGTGCCGCCAAGGCGGCTGTCGTTTCTTTGTCCCGCTCGGCGGCCATGACCTATGCCGCCGAGCATATCCGGGTCAACGCCGTGGATCTTGGAGCCTTCGACACGCCGATGCTGCGCGACGCCGCGGCGACGCTCGGCGATCCGAACGCCATCCCCAGGGCCTATCTCCCCCATATTCCGCTTCAGCGGCTAGGCGACCCTGAGGAGGCCGCCCGGGCGATCGTCTGGCTCTGCTCGGACGAGGCATCCTATATCACGGCCGCCGCGGTGGCAATCGACGGTGGCATGATGTTCGCATGGCCGACGGGAGAGCTTGAGGCCACAAACCGGGAGTAGAGCGCACAGGCTGCCGGCCCGCTTCGCTCGGCAGGGCACGCGTGAGCCTGGGGGTCGTCGGTCTACGCAATGGTGATACGCATGAGCCGACGTTTCGGCGAAGTGGGGCCGCGAGTGCTGGAACAAGGTTCCCAGGGCGCCGACTCGGCGCTTAGCCCAGTTCTTACAATAACGAGGGAGTGCACGTGCGCCTGTAGCGTCGCAAAGGCCCTTCTGGTGAGGGATCATGGGGTTGGACACACACCTTTTCCGTCACCCAGGAGGGCATTGCGTCGGGGCATCATCCCCCAGCATTTCCGCGCGGGCCGATCCGGGCGGGCACCGACCGGATGGTGGCGCCTGTGGGAGCCTGGGTGTTGGGCGATCTGGCCGACCGCAGCGGGTTGACCCGAGGGTTTTCCGCGGCGTTGGCGCCCCTGAAACAGCGGCACCGGGGTCATGACCGCGGCCAGGTGCTGACTCACCTGGCTGTCGCCAGCGCCGATGGGGCCGCCACGCTGAGCGATATCGCGGTCCTGCGGCATCAACCCGATGTCTTGGGACGGGTCGCCTCGGCGCCCATGGTGTGGCGCACCGTGACGGCGCTGACCGAGGAGACCCTGACTCGCATCGCGGTGGCCCGCGCCGGCAGGGATGCCGCTACCGGCATTCCTGCCGGCGCCAGGTGTGGGCGGCGGGCCGGGACCCGCAGTTCTCTGTCCTCGACATCGATGGCACGTGGGTGACCGCGCATTCCGACACGGAGGAGGCGCGGCCGCCCTACCAGCACGGCTTCGGGTTTTACCCGCTCCTGGCGCCCTGGGACGCCACGGGGGAGCCGCTGGCCATCCAGCTCCGCTCGGGGCATGCCGGGTCGGGCCCGGCGGTCGACCCTATCCAGCTGCTGGACGCGACCCTGGCCCCACGCCCGGTCGATCCGGCGGCCCCGCCGGTCCTCGGGCGGACCGATAGGGCGGGGTGTTCCCCGCCTTTCTGGAAGCCTGTGACGCGCGGGGTGTTCGGTTCCTCGTCAGACATCCGTTGACGGAGGAACGGGCGGCCACGGTCATCGGCCGTCGCCGGTGGCGCTGGGTCCCCGCCCTCACGGCGGAGGGGACGGCGGAGCGGGAGGTCGGCGAGGTCGCGGAAGTCACGCCGTACGGGGACCTGGACGGATGGGCCGGAAAGGCTTCACGGCCTTCCCGGCGGCAGCCGTTTGCGGGTCCGCCGCGAGATCCCGCATCCGGGCGCCCAGCTAACCTTCACGGATGTGCACGGCTACCGCTATCCGCTCGGCCTCACCCATCTCGCGGACCCGGACATCGCCTTTCTGGAAGCACTTTACCGGGTCGCGGCCGCTGTGAACCAGGCATCCGCGCCCTGAAGGACACGGGGTGGGTCCCTCTCCCGTCGGCGGCCTTGGCCGCCAACCCGGCCGGGGTCACCGGCGTGCGGACCGCGGAGGACCTCTGGGGCGTGTTCCGCGGGCTCGGGCGGGCGGGGACGCTCCGCTGCGCGACCCCGGCCCGGCTGCGCGACGCGCTGCTCCCTGTCACCGGGCCGCTTATCCAGGCGGGGCGTCGGGTCGTGGTCTGGGTGGGGGCGCGTGGCCGTGGAGTACCTCGCTGCTGACCGCGGTGACGTGGTGCGCCGCCCTCCCCCGCGGCCCGTGATCCCCGACGGCCCCCGGCGCATCGACCCGCTGATTCGTTGCGGTTGGCGGATCCCGGCTCCGGGACCCGTGGGTTCCTCACGCGCCCTGTCCGGGGACGCTCCACTATTCCGCTCTGGCGGGTCTCACGCGCGGCCTTCTGCGCACGCATGGGCCCTCGCCCGCAACGTCTCCGCTCTTCTGAGAACCGTCTCGGTTTCCCCTTCCATCGCTACTGAAACATTTGGGTTAGGTGCACCTGGTTCGACGGCACGTCCACGCCCTCGATCCCGACATCCATGAATCGGATGCCGGCACGAAGCTGTCGCCGACGGGAACGCACGATGTCGCTCGGTCGCGTGATGCCGAAGGCGACCGAGACCTGTCCGGGTTGGTAGATGTGCCGGTCGTCTCGGTCCACCATGGTGATGTCGGCCGCTTTGGGAGAATAGATCCGTCGAAGTCGGTTGGCGGCGAGCGTCCCTCCGGTGCCGCCTCCGAGAATCACGATGCGAGGGGCCATGCTGCACCGGCTTTCCAGGGATTTGAGTCCGGAACTTCGGCTGTGACCTTGCGAACACTCTTGACGGCCCGAGTTTTCCGAAGACCCGGGTCCGGGCCCGGACCAGAGACTACCGTCGGTATAGTGCCAGTCCGGGGTGGTGCAGCTCAGTTGGACAGGGCTGACGGTCGCAATGCTGTGGGACCATGGGGGCGTGTTGGCTGGACCGAGGGATCATCCGGCGGGTCCCGATGGACTCACCGCCGCGCGGCAACAGGGTCGGTGCCGAGCTTTCCGTGCAGCCGCGGCGTTGTCCAAGCCGGGGCCGAGCGCGGGACCGTTCCCGCGCCACCGGACGTGACGCGACGACAATTGGCGGCGGGCATTCACGTCCGCGCTCGATGGACGACCGGGAAACGAACGCCGCGGGAGAAGAAGAGAGAGGGGGCTTTAGGAACAGAACGGAGCGGCGGCCCGGATCTCCCTCCTCCGCGGCGGCGTGAGGGGACCGTCCGGCGACATGGGTGGTCCCGTGAGGTTGAGGGCCGGCCATAGGGTTCCTCAGGGCAGCAGCTCGGGCTTGGAAAACGCCACGTGGCGGCCGGCCCATACAGGCGGCCGGATGAGTCCGACTTGACAGAAAGACCATAATATAATATGTTTACGGTAGTTCTCATATAACTAGCACCCATAGGGATCGCTCAGAGGATTTAGGAAGGATCGTGCAGCATGTCGAATCCAACACCGGCTCAACCGACCGCACCCGCGACGACCAACTCAGTGTCCGGGGCCGAGGCACCCGTCTCGGTGCCGCCGGCCACACCAACCAACGCGAACATCGGGGTTCGGGTCATTCGGTATCTCGAAGGCATCCTCTTGGTGTTGCTGGCGTTTCGCTTCGGCCTGGCCCTGCTGGCGGCAGACCCGGCCAACGGCTTCGTGCGGGCCGTCTATGGCATCACGTGGCCCTTTGTGGCCCCGTTCGACGGCATCTTCAGCTACAGCGTGCATTATGCGGCCTCGCAGTTTGAGCTGTTCACGCTGGTCGCCATGGCCGTCTACGCGCTGGTCGCGTGGGGGCTCATCAAGTTGGTCACCATCGCCCGGCCCTAACCCTGTCTGTTTCTCGCGGCCGTCTTGGCGTCGGGCGCTGCGGGCTTCCCCGCGGCGCTTTGTCGGATCCGGGAGCGCTTCAGAGACGGGTCGAGATGCCGATACGACAACGACCGTCCAAGGGATGCGGCCGGACCATCCATGGAGTCGCTGGCACCGGAGCCCGGGTTGTCCACGGCCCCTCGGGGGTGGCGGCGACGCCGACCGATCGGGGCGGAAACGAATTCAGGCCGTGACCTTTCGTTGGTGGGGCGACTGCCGCGTAGCGAGGCGGCAGGAGGACCGGGGGACGGTATGGAATGGGTGAGCAGCTCCGCTGTGAGAATGCCGCGCCGAGGCCGGCTCGGGTGCGCATGACGGCGTGTCGGCGCCCGCGCGGGTGGTTGCTCGGCGCGGTGACCCGCGTCGGTTCCTCGACCGTCCGACGGAGCGTGACCTTTCGATGGAGGCGGTTGCTATCGCTCGACAGGCGATGGGGGACGACCGGGTGGAGCGGATTGAGGCCCTGCTGCGCCCGCGGAGCGTGGTGGTGATAGGGGCGTCGAGCCAGCGGCGGACCCTGGGCAATCAAGTGCTGGCCAACTTTGAGCGATGGCCGTTTCCGGGACCGGTCCACGTCGTGCATCCCACCGCCCGCGTCATCGGCGGCTTTCCGACGGTCCCTCGGGTCCGGGATCTCCCGCCCGGCATCGACGTCGCCGTGGTGTGCCTGCCGGCGGCGGCCGCCGCCGACGTGCTGGTGGAATTGGATGCGGTGGGGTGCCGTGCGGCGATCCTGGTGGCGGCCGGCTTTGACGCCGATGACGAGCGCCGCCTGAAAGACGCCATGGAGACCGTGTCGGTGGCGGTCTGCGGTCCCAACAACATGGGCGTGATCAACGTCGCCGATTCGATTGCGCTGTACACGGCGCGTTTTCGAGAACCCCTGCCGGTCGGCCGGATGGCGCTGGTGGCGCAGTCGGGCTCAGGCGCCATCGCGCTGGTCAACACGCCCGGGCTGGCATTCTCGCGGGTGATCACCAGCGGCAACGAGTTTGGGCTGGGTGCGCCCGACTATCTCCGGTGGCTGGCGCGCGATCCGGAGACGACGGTGGCGGGCCTCGTGCTGGAGTCGATTCGCGACGGGGACGAATTTGCCGCCGGCGCCCGGCTGTTTTTGGAGGCCGGCAAACACCTTGTGGTGCTGAAAGTCGGGCGGAGCCCGTCCGGACTGGCGGCCGCGCAGGCTCACACCGGTGCCCTCATCAGCACCGGCGACGCGTACGAGGCATTCTTTCGCCGCGCGCACATCCCCCAGGTCAAGGACTACGACGAGTTGGCGGCCACGTTGACCTGCCTGGCCACGCCCGGCCTTTCTCTTCCGCGCGGCGCCCGGCTCGGGGTGGTTGCCATCTCGGGCGGCGAGGGCGCGGTGGCCTGCGACGTCGCGGCCGATATGGGGGTGCCGCTGGCCATCTTTACGGAGACGACGCGCGCCGCGCTGAGTGCCGTCCTGCCCGGCTCCCGTGCGGACAACCCGATTGATTTGGGTGCCAGCGTCGGGCGGGGGGACGAAGATCAGGAGCGCGCCGTGCGATTGGTGCTGGAGGATCCCGGCGTGGACGCGGTGCTCATCATTCAGGATGCGCAGCACAGTCTGCCCATCCACGACGCGCACGACTACGTCAAGTATCTGTCGCTGGTGCGAAGGGCGGTCGCGGGAGCGTCCAAACCGGTCGTGGTCGCGTCCACCACGTCGACCGACATCCACCCGCGCTTGGAGCAGGTCCTGCAGGGCTCGTCCGTGCCCATGGTGCGCGGGATTCGCGAGGCGATCGCGGCGTTGGCCAACCTGGCCGTGGCGGGGACGGCGAGTGCCTGCAGCGGGAGGCCCCGGCAGGCCCAACCGACGAGGATACGGGACCGTGAAGGTCTGGGCAGCCAGCGGATCGGCTGTGGCCGCACGGGTCCGCTGGCGCCGGGGGAGGCCGCCCGGCTCCTGTCCGCCTACCGAATCCCGCTGGTCTCTCGCGCGATTGTGCAGAACCCCGCGGAGGCGGTGGCGGCGGCCGCTCACATCGGGTACCCGATGGTGGTGAAGGTGGTGTCCGCTCAGGTGCCCCACCGCTCCGACGTGGGCGGGGTTATCACGGGCGTGGTCGGGGACGACGCCCTCATCCGCGCTCTGGGCACCATCCGGGATCGCGTCGCCCGGGCGCGGCCGGACGTCGCCATTGAGGGTTATGAGCTCCAGCCGCTGATTGAGAACGCGATCGAGGCCATGGTGGGATTCAAGACCGAGGCGGCGCTGGGCGCCACAGTCACGGTGGGTTGGGGAGGCGTATTGGTCGAGCTTCTGGGTCAGCGCGCCATCGAGTTGGCACCCGTGGACAGGGCGCAGGCGGTGCGCATGATTCGGGCGACCGCGCTCGGACCGCTGCTGGACGGATACCGCGGTCTCGTTCCGCCGACGCCCGTCGAGGGACTCGCCCAAGTGATTGAAGACTTGTCGCGTCTCGCAGCGGAGTGGGCGGGGCCGGTCGCCGCGGTGGATCTGAATCCGGTGATGGTACGGCATGGATCCGGCGAAGCGATTGTGGTCGATGCGCTGGTCATTGCCGCGGGGTCACCGTAGCGTCCGTTCGAGCGTGAGACCGGCACCGGGGGCGGCGGGGGCGTACGCCGTCGGCCCCTCCGGTGGCCTACCGCAGGGCGGCCCCGGGCTGTCCCGGAACGGCGTCGGGGCGTCGGCCCAACGCGCCATGCGGGGGAAGCGTCGCGAAAGGGCACAGCTTTGAGGGCTGTGCCCTTTCGGCTGCAAGGCGGCAAGACCGTGGTCGCCGCCGGAAACTCCGGTCCGTCTACAGGAACGGTCGCCAATCCGGTGGCGTGCGGCGGGGGAGGGTTGGAACATGGCTCCATGATGCCCGCGCCGGCACGGAGGAAGGAGGGAGTGGCCGCTGGGCACGCCGCCGACGGGGCTGCGTGGGGCTCGGGTCCGTCGTGGGTGATTCGTCGCTGGCGAGCCGGGGCCCGGTCGGAGTCTCCCCCCGTACCGAAAGTTCCGTCAGCGTCCATCCGTCGGGCGGAGGGATGCGGAGGTGGGCGACGATCGCGTCCCCCACTCGACGCCCGCCGACGTCGCTCGCTCTCTCGTACCCCGACGGGCGATGGTCGATCCGGATCTTTTCGTCCGCGGCGACCCCCGGCGGGCTCCGAGACGATGGGCCGAAGCGCGGGACGCCGGATGTACTCCCCCGGCCGATCGCTAGGGGCGGTCGCGTCGAAGCCGCGCCCAGGCGGTGGATACGACGAGGAGGGCGAGACTGCCGTAGAGCGACGCGGGACTCAGGACGGTTTCCAACAGGGTGCTGGCGGTGAGCGTGCTTTGCAGGGCCATGGCGACCCCCACGACCATGACCGCATAAGCGCCCAACAGCCACCGCCGCCGCGACGGTGCCCAGAGCAGGAGACGGACGGTGTTCGCGGTGGCCGCATAACTCCTCACGACCAGGTACATGACCATGCCCACCGTCCAGAGAAAGAGAATGAAGAGGCCCAGGTGGGTGACCACCGAGAGGCGGACCACAATCACAGAAAACGTGTAGACGATGGGCCAGAAGAGGCGCGAGACGGCATCCGGACCCAGCACCGCGATGACCGTGACAAACAGGACCACCAACAGCGCCCCGCCGAGCGCGACCGCCGCCAGGGCGGCGGGGCCGCTCTGGCGCATGCCCCCCTTCATCGCGCCCCCGAAGGTCATCAGCGTTTCGCCCTGGACCCACAGATAGCCGGTGAGCGAGACGCCGTGGAGAATAGACGTCCCGGGCGTCGACAAGGAGGGGGTCAGCGCGAGCCAGTCGTGGCCGAGCGGGAGGGCGAGGGCCAGCAGCGCGACGACCGAGACGCCCAAAAACAGCGACCAGAACTGGACGTTGCGGGCCACGTCCGTCACGGACTTGCCGCCGATCCAGACGGCCGCCCCCACGATCAGGCTGATGAGGACGATGGTGGGGGTCAGGGGGTAGAATTCGGCCCGCAGCATGTTGCCGTACAGCGCGAGCAAGGTGCCGTCCAACAGGAGGCCGGTCAGCCGGCTCAGAGCAAACAGTGGCCACGTCAGCAGCGGGCCCCAGGTGGCCACCAGGCGGGAGGCGTAGTCCGGGGCCGGAACCATGTGTCCCCAGGCGAGGCGGAGGCCTGTGGCCGCGAAGGCTACCCCGATGGACGCGGCGAGTCCCCAGAGCGTGCCGGGGCCGGCCATGCGCACCAGCCAGGATGGCCAGACATACACCCCACCCGCCAACGCCACCACGACGATGACGCTGACCAGCTGTCCCGGCGTAACCACCGGTGGATCGTCCATCGCTCTGCCATTCCTCCCTGACCGTGTGCGCGGACAACGACGAAGCCCACATCGGTCGTCCACGAATCGCGGTGGGGTTGACTGATGCCCGCTTCGGCCCGCCCCTTCGTCATTTCGTGCGTGGGACCAACCTGGGTCAGACCACGCCGCTCCGGGTGGGAGCATGGGTCCGAGCTCCCGAACACGCCCGCCCTCGCAGCCGCCGAAACCCGACCGGGAGCCACCTCCGCACGCCGGCGTGGCGGCGGCGTGCTGCGAGCGCCGCCGTCTAGCTCATAACACCTTCATTGGTCAGACGAACGTGCACCGTGACGGTGACGGGACCGAGGGGTATCCGGGCGGCGCCGTGCGTGGCTGTGGGCCAGGTTGCGCGCTGCCAGTAGAGCCTCCGGCTGAAGCCGAACGGATCGGTGTGATCGCGTGCCGCGACATGAACCGCGTGCAGGGTGAGTGCGGCGATTCGGGCCGCCACCCGATCCGTGATGCTCGACTGGACCTGCCGCGTGAAAGCCAGATCGGGCGGCAGCTGCAGGAGGCGTGCCGACACCAGCAGAGTTTCCGCCACCGCCAGGTGGCCGTCCCGTTCCGACACGTGCGTCCGACGGGTCAAGCTGGTGGTGGTCAGCACCGCGCGGCCGGCCGGCAGCGTGACGGGGATGGCTTCGGCCATCACGTGGTCCGTGAGGTACGCGTAGCCCAGCGTGGCGGCGGGCGACAGCACATGCGGCCGGCCCGTGCGTGCGTAGACCGCCGCCTGCTGTACAACGCCCCGGCTGTCGGCGTAGGGGATGGTGAGCGACATGCCGGGCGTGACCGCGTAGGTCCAGGCCTGCCAGCCCCGCACGCCGAGGGCCATCGGCTGGCAGGTGCGGCAGTCAAAGAGGTCCGCCAGGAAGAATCCCGGCACGGGCTCGCTGACCGACTCGCCGGTCATGTTCAACAGACTCCCCGGCTTGGGCGTCACCACCGCCCAATAGGTCTTGTTGACCGCTCCGTTTTCGTTGAGGGCGGCGATAAGGGTATGCACGGCCCCGATGGACATGGTCGGCGACCAGGCGACCACTTCCAGCTGGTCCAGCAGCAGGCGGCGGGCCAGGTTCATCTGCGCGCGGGTCAGCGCCTCGGGAAACGATGCGGCCTCGACCCGAATCGGGTAGTACATGTCTTTGACCTGCAGATTGGCCAAGCTCGACTCCGTGATGGACGGATTCGGGATGAGAAAGGTCCAATCATACAGGCTGCCCCCGGCGGGCGAGACCGCCAAGCCGACGACGGGAGCCCGGTCGGCAATGGAGATGCTGTTCCAGCAGCCGCTCAAGAGCATGGCCAGCACGGGCGCTAGGAGGAGGGTGCGCCAGACGGCGCGACGGCGCCTCATGGCCGAGTGTCCCGCGCGCCGTCCGCCGAGGTCCCGTCGCCGGCGGGGCGGCGCGGCGTTCGAAACCGGGGAATGAGCGGTTTGGCGGTGGTGAGTCGCCAAACCCAATTGGTCCAGGGCATCCGGATGACGGTGTCCATCAGGTCGCGTGCCTGGATGGGGGCCAGGGGCTCCAGATACGGGACGCCGAACGACTGCATGCTGATCAGTTCGCCCACCAGCAGGACCGTGACCAGCAGAATGCCGAACAAGCCGAAGATGGCCGCCGCCATCATCATCAGAAAGCCCACGATCCTCCACGCGCTGGACAATTCGTAGACCGGGGTGCTGAAAAACGCCAGCGCGGTCAATGTCATCACGACGATGACCTGGGGGCTGACGATGCCGGCCTTCACCACGGCGGTGCCCACGACGATGGCACCCACCGTGCCGATGGTGGTGCCGAGGTTTTTGGGCAGCCGGAGCGCCGCCTCCCGCAGAATCTCGATGATGACGACCATGATGAGAGCTTCGGTGATGGGCGGAAAGGGCAGGCCCAGATGGTTGCCGATAATGACGACCAGCAGCGCGGGGGGCACCAAACCGGGATTCACCTCCGTCAGCGCAATGTACAGCGCGGGGAGGTAGACGCCCATCGCCCACCCGCCAAAGCGAATGCAGCGCGAGAAGCTGGCGTCGACCCAGGACGAGCTGTAGTCGGCGGCCGTGCGGTAGAAGTCGGCCATGGGAGCCGGCGCCGCCAGGACAAACGGGTCGCCGTCCACCAGAATCAGAACCTTTCCGGACAAGAGCCACCACACCGCCATGTCGACGCGTTCACTGGCGCGCATGGTGGGAAAGATGGAACGGGGCGCGTCGCGGATCAGCCCGGCCACCAGGGTGGCGTTGATGCGGCCGTCGATGTCGAGCGCCCTAAGCCGGTCGACGGCCGTCTCGGTCCAGGCGGGGTTGGTGAGACCGTCCAGATAGACCACGGCCACTTGGGTGTGCTGGAGGTGACCCACCGACATCACGATAAAGCGAAGCGCCGGGTCGGCGATGCGCTGGCGCAAGAGGGCCATCTGCGTTCCCAGCAGCTCGTTGAACGCATCTTCCGGACCGCGGACGGTGATCTCCGTCTGGGGACGTCCGATGTCCCGCTGATGCAGCTTGGCCACGCTGACCAGCCAGCAATGGGGGAGATCATCCACAAACAGGGCCGCGTCACCGCGGGCCAGCGCCAGAAGGATGGCCGTCCACGAGCGGCCCGGCCGCACTTCCGCCACCCGCAGCACGCTCTCGTCCCAGTCTGCCGGGTCGACGGTGCTGTCCAGCACCGGAGCGATCACGGAACCGGCCAGCAGTTGGTCGCTGACCAGCCCCTCGATGCTGGCCAGCAGGACGCGGCGGCCACGGAGCGAGGGAACGCGCAGGCGGCGCAGGATGACGTCGGGACTCGCTCCGAGGCTGCCGGCCAGACGCTGCTCGGCGACGGCGACGTCGCCCACGTAGCCGTCGGTCTGCGGCCGATGCGCCAGAGACGCCAGAAGGGCGTCCAGGTGCTGGCGAAGCCGTCTCGCCAGAATCTGCAGCTGTCCCGCTTCGTCCCAATCCACCGTGCCACCCCACCTTAGGATGGGCACAAGGCGCCGTCCCTATGAATCGGCGTCCGGGGGGCACGGCGACGTCTGCCAGGGTCCCGACCGACGCCACTCCCCGGACGGGGGCTCGTCCGGGAGCCCGCGCCGCAGGGGAGATGCGGCGCTCAGCCGGGTGTCATCAGCGCCTGCCCCGGCGCCCAATCTACGGGGCACAGGCCGCCGGATTGCAGCGCCTGCAGCACCCGTTTGACCTCGGCCACCGAACGACCGACGTTGAGGTTGTGCACCACTTCGTACTGCACCACGCCGTCGGGGTCGATGATGAAGAGGCCGCGATAGGCGGCTCCCTCGTCGGACAAGTAGACGCCATAGGCGCGCGCCACCCGGTGCGTCCAGTCGCTGGCCAGGGGATAGCGGACCGGGCCGAGTCCCCCGGCCCGCGGGTCGGCGTGGAGCCAGGCCCGGTGGACATGCGGACTGTCGGTGGACACGCCCAGCAAATCCGCGTCCATCTGAGCGAATTGAGGGGCGGCGGCCGACAGCGCGGTGATTTCGGTGGGACAGACGAACGTGAAGTCGTGGGGATAGAAGAAGAGAATGAGCCAACGCCCCGCGTAGTCAGCCAGGCTGACCATCTGCTCAGCGCCTTGGCTGTCCACGGCGGGCATGGTGAACGAAGGGGCGCGGCTTCCAACCAGTGACATCCCGGGGCCTCCTTGCCTCCGCTTGGGGATCGCCTCCAGGGCGACGCGGTTAGGATGCCCCGGGACGACGCCGGCAAACCCCGGCCCTCGACTCCGCAGAGTCAGCGGCGGGAACCGGGTCGTCCGTCCGCCGATGCCCAGCGATTTTCATGGCCGGGCGAACGCGACGCCGCCCTCACGTCGCCGGGGCGGAGGACGTCTGGTAGCCCGCGACGCGGGCATGGGCATTCCCTGGGAGCTTCCGGCAAATCCGATCCAGACCCGATCCGGGCCCGGGCTTCGACGTCGCACCCCCGCGCCGGGAACTGCCGGCGAAAGCCCGGACGGCCAGGCGGTCCGGGCTCCCGCCGCTGCCGCCCCATCCCCGAGCGGAGGGCGTGGCGCGCCGTTCTGGCGAGATGCGGGCGGCCGTGGGTCAAGAGGCGCGGCGAAAGACCGGGCGCCGCCCGGCGGTGGGCCGAAGCCACGGCAACTGAAAATCACTGGCGCGGACGGGCACGCCCTCTTGACGCTTGGCGTCGCGCACGGCCATCTGGGCGAGGGCCAGGGCGGCAGTCAGGCGGGCGTTGGCGACATCCCAGTGTTCGGGATCATTGGTGCCGGACAGAAGATCCCAGGCGTCCTGCAGATCGCTGAACGCCTGTCGTACCAGTTCTTTAGACTGTGCTGACAACACCAGCCTTCCCTCCTTCAACAAATCATGAACAAACCACCTCTCGGGCCATGGGGAGAGCCGACACGGCGGGATGAGACGCCCGCCCCGACATGGTCTACAACGTCAAAAACCCCAAGAAGGTGGCCGCGGCGCGGGGATTTGGTGGTGGCGACCGCAACGGGACCGGCCGGCATGCGGGCGGTTTGGCAACAGAACGGTATAGTGGGAGGTGCAAAACCCGGAGGGAGGTGTGGCGGATGAGTCAGGAAGACGGAGCGGGCAATGGTGGGGGAGTGGCCACCTTTGCGGGTGGCTGTTTTTGGTGCATGGTGCATCCCTTTGACGAAATGCCGGGGGTCCTGTCTGTGGTGTCAGGCTACACCGGAGGCCGGACGGTGAACCCGACCTATGAGGAGGTGTGTTCGCACACGACGGGCCATCGGGAGGCGGTGCAGATCCGGTTTGACCCCGCCCGCATCACCTATGCGGAGTTGCTGGAGGCTTTCTGGCGACAGATTGACCCCACGGATGCCGGTGGTCAGTTTGTGGATCGCGGATCCTCGTATGAAGCAGCCGTCTTTTATCACACCGAGGCCCAGCGAATGGCTGCCGAGGCGTCGCGGGCGGCGCTGGAGGCCACCGGACGGTTCGGGCGCCCCGTGGTGACGCCAATCCTGCCCGCGGGTCCCTTTTATCCGGCCGAGGACTATCACCAAGAATTCTATAAGAAGAGTCCCGCGCACTATCAGCGCTATCGCGTCGGATCCGGGCGAGACCAGTTTGCCCGGGTCCATTGGACCCCTTCGCGCCCTTAGGCGCGGCGGCACAACGTGGATGCGGGACACGGCGCCCGAAGGCGGGCCGGGGTCCATGGCGGCGATGGAGGAGGAGGTGTCGGGTGGGTGTGAGGAGCGCGCGGTGGATCAGGACCGCGGCGGTGCTGGCGCTGAGCGCCGGGCTGAGCGCGTGCGGCGTCTTCGGGTATGGGTCGCCGGCCAGCTCCCGTGCTGCATCGGGTGCGGCGTCCGGCGTCCCCGTCTTGCACCCGCCCGCCGCCCAGCTTTTGCCGGTGGTGGCCTGGCAGTCGACGCCCAGCTTGAACGGGGCTGGCAGTGCCAGGTTGCAGGCCGACCTGACCGGGTCCGGGGTGGATCTGCTGACCGTTCGTGTCGATGCCCGCGGCCACGGCAGCTTGATTGTTCAGGGGTCCGGCGGCCTGCACTGGGTATTGCCGCATGTGGCCGCCGTGAGCGTGCTGGAGTTTGGCGCGCGGCACCTGCCGGTCCTGGTGGTCCAAGGCGGTTCCAGCTATTGCGGCTCCGGCGGCTGTACGTACGGAACGTACACGTGGGATGCCGGGCTGAGTCAATTTGTGGCGGTGCCACCGCCCGGTGAGACGGCGTACCGGTACAACGCCGCGCGCCATCGGGTGCAGATGGTGAGCGTGCCGGCACCCGACGGTTTGTTTGGATTTGTCGCGGTCAGTCATCGCGGCATCCTGCTGACGGTGCGGCTGTATGACTTGTGGCAGCATGTGGAGACCCTCACCTACGCCTACGCGGAAAACAACGGGCCAACCGGGGAGTGGCGGGAGGTGGGCTCTCCTCAGTATCAGCCCACCGCCTGGGAAGGCGTGCCGTTTTCCTCGGCGGCGACGGCTCTGCAAGGACTGCTCGAAGCGCGCGCGCTGGACATCGCGCCCCAGGGACTGCCCTTGGTGGCCGAGGGGGTGCAGGAGGCCGTGTGGCGACAGCTGGCGCCGTTGGCGGCCTTGGGCGCCAGCATGGGGGACGATGGGGCCGGACCGACGGCGGTGGCCGGAGCGGACGGCCAGTGGGCGGTGATGGACCAGGTTTCGGGCACGGCGGGCGCAGGGTTCGCACAGCACCTTCGTTCCTACGTGGTGACGGCCAATGTGCAGCATCTCGGCGCCGGCTATGTGGTGGCCTCAGTCGCCCTGAAGCCGACGACGCTCCGGGTGGCGACGCCCCTGGCGGTGCTGCAGCGCTGCTTGACGAGTGCGGTTGGCCGATCCTTTCTGACCGGGAGTCGGGGGGCGCCGCTTTTGGTGTTCCCGGTGGGCCTCTCGTGGCAGGTTGAGGTGCTGCGCGGCCGGTCGACCTCTGCCTGGCTTCAGGTCAATGCCGTCACCGGCCGGGTGGCCCCCGCGTCGCGATCATAAACGCGTCCCGAGAAGACCCCGCAGCGCTCCGGCGCGAGCACGCGGCAGACGGCCCCGGCGGCAAGGCGGAGCTCCATCCGACGGCGGACCGATCCGGGCCCGCGGAGGAGACATCCTGAACGCACGGGCGCGCTTTCCCCTCCCGGCGGCATCGGTGCCTCCCGGCCGCGCCATGCTGCTCTTCCGCATTGTGGCGCCGCGCGGCTCAGTCGGCTGGAGCGAGGACGCCGGCGACGGGGTCGAGTCGTGGAATCGGCTCACGGCCCCTCCGGAGCCGGGCGGCGCGGCCGATCCGGCGCATCCGTATGCCGCTTCCGACCCAGCCCTCGCCCATTTTGGGGGCGGTCCCGCACGATGGGGGCCATGTGCGCCGCAGGGGGAAGTTGGCCCAGGACCCGTCGACACGCTTCCCAACGCCGCCGGCGCGATCATCCGCCGGAGCGCCTCCCCGTGCCGGTTTGGCCGGACTCGTGGAGCGAGTCGGCTCGGGGCTTGGCGTGATGGGACCGGCGATGCCGGGGGTGTCTGCCGTTCGACTCAGTGTCCGTTGCGCAAATCGCCGGTCAGGACGGCGGGGCCCAGCGGGCCCAAAGGACCCGCCGAGGCATAGATGGTCACCGGTCCGGCGGGAATGGTCTTGACACCCGGCGAGTGCGTTCCGGCCCAGTCGGCCGGCGGGCCCACCGTGAGTCGCACGAGCGCCCGCGTCGCCACCACGGTGCCGGTGCCGGGATCGGTCAGGGTGAAGGCGTACCCGGTGAACGACGGGCCCAAGCTGCTCGGCTCGGGCAGGAAGTTTCCGACGACGTCCAGGCTCTCAAAGCCCTCCGACTGGTTCACCACCAGACTGGCCTCGCCGTAGGGATGCAGATCCCCGGTTGTTGACGTCAACGCCACGCTGCTGACGGCGACGGACGGCGCGGGCGGCGGCGGCCAGGCGATCTGCAGCGGGTCGGGCGCCGCGACCGGATTGGCGAGCCCCAGCCGGTGGAAGGTCACCGGGCCCACCACGCCGTCGGCGGTGATGCCGTTGGCCGCCTGAAACGCCCGTACGGCGTCCGCGGTGGAGGCGTCGTACAGACCGTCGAAACGGCCGCCGTAATAGCCGAGTCGGGCCAGCAGCACCTGGACAAAAACGACGTCAAATCCGTTGCGACCCGCCTGCAGGGCGCGTCCCCCGGCGAGCGTGTAGATCCAGCTGGCATCGTAGAATCCGAAACCGGCCACGGCGTTGGGCGGAAATCCGGTGTCGCCGTGCGCTTGCGCGTCCTGCTTGAACGCCAGCACCGCCCGCGCGGTCCCGGCGTCAAAGGTGCCGTCGCCGGGATGACCGATGAGGTGCGCGTAGCGAAAACTGTTGAGCCGGTTTTGGAGGACGGTCACATCGCCGCCGGAGGCACCCGCCACAAGCTGGCGGCTGCCGTACACGGGCCCTCCGTAGGTGGTGCGGGAGGCTACGCCCTGCCCGTAGACAAAATACGTGTCCGGTCCCACGGCGCCGTCGGCAATGAGACCGAAATAGGTCTGAACCGCCCGAACCACACGCGTAGTGTCGGCGGAAAACCGTCCGGTGATCGGCGTGGGGGTTCCAATGGATCCGGTGTTCGGATTCATGGTCGCCACCATGAGATCGTAGACCGCTTGGAGGACGGCCACGTCGGTACCGACATCGCCTTCTCGCAGCGTTCGGCTACCGAAGGGCACATAGGGGGGAAATGTACTGTCGAACAATGCCATGGGAACGCTCCTCTCGGGCAACGGGGGATGGCGGCACAGTCCACTCTATGCCAGGCCAGGAAGAAGGTGTCAGTCCAGGCGGCCAAGGGACGCTCACGCCGGAGTCCCGCAGGCCGACCGGAAGCTCCGGATCGTCACGGCACAGACGGGCCCGCCTGCGCGACTTCCTCGGGAGGTAGGACATGGCGAAACGCCAGATAGTAGGCGATGACATTGAGACTCATGAAAAAGACGGCGCCGAAGATGGGAAAGTCGAGCAGGGATCCCATCTCGGCCCCGCCGATCACGGGCGATATCATCGCCGTCACCTGCGAGGGCAGGGTGCTGAAGGCCGAGACGCGGCTCCGGTGCCGGTCATCCGAGACGCCCATGGTATACGACTGGCGCGTGGGCATGCCGAGCGAGTTGAACACCATGCGCAATAGAAAGAGCCCGCCCGCCGCCCAGAAGACCGGCATGAAGGCCATGCCCAAAAGAGATAGGGTGCTCAGCGCCCGCGTGACGGACACGGCTTTGACCGCCCCCATGTATTTGGCGATGCGGGAGGCCAGCAGGTAGGGTATCGCTGTGGATAAATTCACCAGCGCATAGAGCACGCCCAATTCAGCCGTTCCGGCACCGAAGCGTCGATAGAACCAGTAGGTGAGCAGCGGGCCCATGAAGCCCATCGCCAGACCGTTGAGCGAGTTGGTGAGCCCGAGCCGCCCGATCAACCGGCGAAAACTGATGGCGGGGGGAGGGGGCGCCGGTTCCGCCGGGTCGGCGGCGCGGGGGCGGACTTCCACCAATGGCAGCGCCGAGGCCATCATGACCACGGCCAAACCCGCGCTGAAGAGGAAGAGCAGGTGATACCCGGCGATCCACGACCATCCCCGCTGGTGGAGCCAAGCCGGCACGCCGGCGACGAGTGAGCCGACCGCGCCGGTCAACACCCCCACGAAGGAAATCTGGCCGAAAACCCGGGTGCGGTTTTCAGCCGTGACGGAATCTGCCAGCAACGGCTGTTCGGCCGGCAGAAAGGGGCCCCAGGAACCGCCGCTGCCCGCGCCCCCGCCTTTGCCCACGCCTCCGAGCCCGGAGGCCAGGACAATCACCCAAAGGGCGGGGGAGAGGGCCATGGCGACGCCGCCCAAAACGGCCAGGGCACCGAGTCCGATGAGGGTGCGCTTTCGTCCCCGATCCGCCAAAAACCCGACGGCCGCCAGCAGGACGATGCTGACGACGCCCGACAAGGAAATGACTAAACCGATCTGCACGGCGGTGTAACCCGAGACCGCCAAATACAGGGGCAGCACAACCGTGAGAAACGCGGTCGCAAAACTGCGCAGCCCCCGGTTCACATACAGCCACCGCAAGTTCTGAGTCATGGCGACGACGCCCTCGGTTCATCGACCAGATGGAGGCAACGGCGGACACCAGAGGCGGGAGGGCAGGAAAAACTTCATCCCATTAGGCGCCCCGGCACGGCCGCGCGCTCTCTCACGCCGGCGCGCGACCGTTCCGGGTGTGTGCCGAGCGGCGCCGCGCCAAGCTACCGGCCCATGGGGCCGGCGCTGTCCGGCCAGGCCCGTCCCAGGCGGTGGGCGCACGCTTCCAGCAGATCCACATCGCCGGCGCTGAACCGGTCATATTCCGGGCTGTCCACATCCAGGACCGCCACGAGCCGTCGCATGCGATCGACGATGGGAACCACCACTTCCGAGCGCGACGCGCTGTCGCACGCGATATGGCCGGCAAACGCGTGAACGTCGGGCACGACCACCGTCTGCCGCTCCCGCGCGCAATGCCCCACGACGCCCCGCCCAACGGCGATGCGCGTACAGGCGACCCTGCCCTGGAACGGCCCCACCACCAGCTCCCGGTCCGACTCCTCCATCAGATAAAAGCCGGTCCAGTTGACGCGGCCCAACGCTTCGTGAAGGATCGCGGACACGTTGGCCAGAGTGGCAATCCAGTTGGATTCTCCGGCCATCAGGGCGTCGATGTAAAGAAGCGTGGTGGCCGGGTCCGCTGTGGCCAGATCCATCGGTTCCGGCTCCATACCGGCCTCCTTTCTTGTGCGGGCGCCGTCCGCGCGCCGCGGATTCATGCTGGGTGACCTGGCGCCATCATACCGTGGCAACGCTCGGCTGGCGACCCCTTGATCGGGCGGAGCCATCCGGTCGCGATCGGGCCGTTCGGATCCCGAAGGGCCATTGGACCCATCGGACCGGGACCAATGGACCCCCTGCATGACGCGCCGTCGGGCCGTCGTGGCGGCCGGCGGCCGGCGCTACGATGGCAGTGGGTTCCGATGCAGGCGACGTTGTAGGACGTCGGGGGCGATCAGAAAGGGCGTGAGTGGTATGATCGACTTGGGCAACTACGTAGCGGGCATCCTGATCGTGGTGGGTTTCGTGGGGCTGTTGCTGTGGCCGGCGCACCGTCGGTAAGAAAAGAACGGCCCAGGGAGGGTTTCGGTGAACTGGACCGACTATTTGCGCGACAAGATGGGGGTTCTGTTCTCCCTGGACGTGTGGCTTCCCCGTGAGCTTCCGGAATATGCATTCGGCGTCTTGTACACCCTCGGCTCTTTGACAGCTTCCAGCTTCGCCATCCTCGTCATTTCCGGCGTCCTGATGGCGGCCAACGGGCCGCAGTGGTGGACGGTGTCCAGTATTGGCTTCTTCATCCGCGGTGTCCACTTCTGGTCCGTGCAGGCGTTTTTCTTCTTCATGATTCTGCACCTGCTGCGGGTCTTCTTTTCCGGGGCCTGGAGAGGCGGGCGCGAGCGCACATGGCTGCTGGGCACGCTGTCGTTGTTGACGGCCATCCCCACGGCCTTTACCGGCTATCTCATGCGGGGTGACTTTTATTCGGAATGGAACGCCGTCCAGGCTAAGGACGGCTTGAACGCGATGGGTCTGGCGTGGTTCAACGTGTTGAACGCCGGTCAGATGTACGGCCTGCATGTGGTGGTGCTGCCCCTCATATTGGGCACGCTCATTGTGCTCCACATTATCCTGATTCGCGTCAAGGGTGTGGTGCCGCCGTATCCGGGCCGCACCGAGACGATTGAACCCATGGAGGGCGCCGCCGATGTCCAGTCCCACTAGCCCGAAGATTGATGTCACCCACCGTTATCGTTACCTGCCCTCCGACTTCATCAAGCATTTGGCCAGCACCACGCTGGTGATTGCCATTTTGACGGTGGTGCTCTCGGCTTTGTTTCGGGAACCGGTACGCGCCCCCCTCAAGATTGACACGGTGGCCACGCAGACACCGCTCTTGTTTGAGCAAGTGGCGATGGGGGATCTCACGGGAACCGGCGAGATTGCGTCGTACGGCCCCCCGTACAACAACGGATCCAGTTCGGTGCAAAGTCCCTTGCAGCGCGCCGTCGGTGTCATCCACCCCGTGTATCCGAAGACGGATTTCATTTTGACGCCGCTGAAGATGGCGGCGCATTTGGACCCTCAAGTGGGTTTGGCCCTTAGGGAATGGTACGCGGCTCCGCCGAGCCAGGAGCAGGCGTGGGCCACCGCGTATCAGGCCGCGCTGGGCAGCGCGCACGTGCGTGGCGATCGCGTGGTGGTGGCGCCGGGCAATTACGGCCCGGTGCCGGCCATGATGCAGGGGTTGCTGCAGTTGGGCCAGAGCGGGCTGATGACGGGGGCCCTGGATCGCAGCCCGGCGGACTACCAGTTCGACAACATGAACTCGCTCTTGTTCATACAGGGCAAGCCCATGCAGGATGCGGCCTCACGGCTTGAACTGCTGGGCAATCAGTGGGGCATCATCCATGAGGAGAACGCGCCGTATCCGGGGCCGTGGTGGATGACCATTGTGACGGCCATTTATCAGATCCCCTACATCGCCAACGCCTCGTCGGGCGATGCCATGGCGCTGACGCTCGGATTGCTGATGTTTCTGCTGCTGATGTTGGCGCCATGGATCCCGGGACTGAATCGACTGCCCCGCTATCTCGGCGTCTACCGCCTCATCTGGCGGGACTACTACGCGCGCTACGAGACCCCGGCCCCCAAGCCTCCGGTGCGGTGACCCGCCGGCGTGTGCCGGGGAGGGTGTTGCTGCGGCTCTATATCGGGTCGCTGATTGGCATCCTCGGTCTCGGCCTCATGGGAACCAGTCTTTTTCCCTTGCATTGGGGAAGCCTCCTGGCGGGCTGCTTCTGTCTGGCAGCCGGCCTCGCCTTGACCATTGGCTTGATGGCGCGCCGGCCACCGCCGTCCTGATGCCGCAGCGGCTTTCGTGAGGAAGGGACGGGCGGTGGCCCGGACCTCCGGCCATGGGTCGGATGTGAGCGCGGGCATCGGGACCGCTTCGCGATCGAAACGCGCGGCGATGGCGGTCTTCCCTGTTCCGCAAACCCCTCGGGGAGAGCGCGGGCCCCAGTCCGTTGACGCCCGCCCGGGCCCTGGGGGCGGATCCGGGACTCTGGGCGCGGTTGCGAGCCTGTTGGGTCCGGTCGGCGATCACCGGCGTCACTGAGGTGGGAGGATGAAGCAGGTCCGTCCGCGATCGCCAGTGACCGCATGATGCATGACGATGACGCCTCCTACCCGGGCCGGCAGACCCGCCCTTCATTGTTGGACCCCCGCCCCCTGTCCACACCGTGTGTTCGCGTGCTCCGCTTGGCCCCCGGGCCCCTTTCGGCGGCCGCCGCTCTCGGGATGACAGAATCTCCGAGGTCAACGCCAAGTGCCATGCGCGGGTTGCCGTCTGCCCCCAATCGCTGGCGTCGCGAGCCCGGCACCAGGCGGTGGTGATGCGGTCTTGGGTGAGCCGAGGGCGAGCCTGTCCGTGCCAATGGGGCTCGCGTCGAAGAGATGTGAAAGGACCGCGCGACCCGTCAGCGGTTTCGCCATACCGGTGCCACGCGTGCTAAGCCGTGGCCGAGGGTCCCTCGGACTCCGGCTGCGGTAACCTCGTCCGGCTCCCGGGCGTTGACAGGATCGACTGCCAGGCTTCTGCAGTGTCCCTAAGGACCCGGCACAACGCGGGTAGGCGGTGGCATCACGATGGGATTCACCACGCGGCGCTGGCTGCAGGGAGCGGGAGTGGTGGCGGTGGTCGTCCTGCTGGCCGGGTGTCGCCCTCACGTCAGCACGCAGGCCCGTTCGTCGCAGACGGTTCCTCACTCCACCACGCGGTCCTTGATGCGCAAACCCAGTCCGCCGGAATCCGGGAATACCGTCGTGGCCGAGGCGTTGGCCGTCGTGGCTCAGCAAACGGCCATGCCGCTCCGCGGGCCCGAAGGACTGCGCGGCCATCTCCTCAGTGCTCCGACATGGCTCACGGCAGCCGTCACCGCCGCACCGTCCCGTTACGCGGTCGAGCTGGTGTGGGTACCCAAACCCGGTCCCCCTCCCGAAAGTCGCAAAGTCTTCATGTCCCAGGTTGCGGACCCGCGGGCCCTCTCCCCGGACGGCTCATTTGGCGGGCGTCACTACCCATCGACGGCCGCAGCACGCGCGGCTCTTCCGCGCAGCAATGTCGCATTTACCTCTCCGCCACGCCGGCACGCCACGATTCGCCCGGTCGACGGGGTGACCATGCGCGTCTGGCATCTCGCATCCGACGAGAGCCTCATCATGTGGCGTCAGGAGGGGTGGACCGTGGAACTCCGTGGGCGGGTCACGCTCGTTCAAGCGCGACAACTCGCCCGCGCGATCACCGGGCACCCGCTGCCCGCCGGGCCCGGACTTTTCGCGGAGGCGGTGACCCGCAGGGGGACGACCACCGTGCTCGATTGGAGGCAGGCCCAGGATATCTATTGGACGCGGGCGGCCCAGCCGACGCTCGCGCTCATCATGGCCCACGCTTTTGTCTCGTATCGCCAGGTATCGGCGACGCTCTTCGGCGACCGGCGCCCTCTCGCGCCGGATCGGGTCATCGCCGAGCAGGAACAACTGAATCGCGCCAGCCCTTGGGTCGATCTCACGGCACCCCGTCAGAATCAGGCGATCCGGCCCGGCGGGCTGCTCGTGATTGCGGGCCACGTCCTCACGCAGAGCCCGTATATCACCTTCGCGCCGAACGGTCCCCATATCATCGGCGTCAGCCTGGCGGCAGGCTACGAGAACCCCTCCCTCGGGATTGCCAGCGGCGTGATCAGGGTGAGTGCATCCGGGACGTTTTCGGGCACGCTCCGGATCCCCTACGAACTCCCGGCGCTCGACGGCCCGCGTGTGACGGTGAGTCTGCAATTTTCCAGTCGTATGGCCCCCGTGACCCTGGTTGTTTTGAACCCGCGCGGAGCGGGAGGTCGTTAGCGCTTACGGATGAGTCACGGATACAGGTTGGGGGGCAATCGTTGAGTCCCAGTGCCCCGACCAGGCAGCAGGGGCCCGGCTCGGGGCGGGGACTTGCGCGGGGGTCATGTGGGGGCCGGGCGGATATGTCCTCTGGCCCGACTCTGCCCACACCGGGAGGCGGGTTTGCGTGGTTGTCCAGCCGATGAGGGCCAGGATCGTTTCGACCATGGTGAGTGGCCGGCCCCGGGAGGTCCTACGGATCACCCACACGGACGGTGCTCGATGTAGTTCCACTGGCTCGACCCCGGCGGGAAGGGGTTCACGGGGGTCTGCGGGCCGCTGGCATTGGCCACCCGTGGGAGCTCCACCTTCCCCCGGGCGCAGCCGCTAGCCGTGGCGGCCCCGCCGTCGGCGACGAGGGGGAGATCGTGCGCGGCGGGATACCGCGCCCGGCCTAGCCCCTGCCACCGCCTCCGGAGGGCTGCACGGCCACGGGGTTCCCGGATGTTACCACCCGGAGCACCGCTGGTGGAGAGGTCGACCCACATATGCGCCTTGATAACGCGCGTGGTCAGCCGCGGCTGGCCCGGCCGGCGTCAGGTCCTCCGTGAGCGGATCCGCCCCAAAGACGCCCGTCTCCTTGGCGAGACCGATGGCCAGTACCGGCCGGCGGCGTGGCGTCGACCGTTTCGCGCGCCAGATGACGCACGGTCTGTCCGCCGGTGGCCCGAACGTCCCGTCGTCCTGGCCGATATGCCGCCGCTCCGGGTGTGCGTCGGGCGACGGACGGCATCGCCGACCCGGATGACGGCGTCGCAAGGGCCGACGGCCCGCAGCAATCCCGGCGGTCGAGCCGGGTCGCCCGGTCCAACATTGAGTACCGGGTCCAATGCGCCAGGTTCTCCACACACAGGCACAGACATTTCCCCCGTGCAGAATGTCCGGCCGACCCATGGGGACTCTGCGCTCGAACGGATCACACACGATGGAGCGAGTGGACGACCGACGGGGGGCCGATCGGCCGTGGTCTGAATTGCCGCGGTCTTGGATGCTGAGAGAGAACGAGGGAGAGACTGACCGAGAAAACAGGAGGGGTGTGGCACCGATGGCAGCCGTGGCCACGAACAAGCCCGCCGAGACCGGAACGCGGACGACCGACGCTCGCATCGCCCAGACGCGCCGGGTAATCCGCCGCGGATTGGGAGCGCTATGGATCTTGGACGGGCTGCTGCAGTTGCAGCCGGCCATGTTCAGCATGGCCATGCTGCACAATTTGATGCAGCCGCTGGCGCAAGGCCAGCCCGTCTGGGTCAGCGGTCTCATCAACTGGGCGGTGGCCGTGATGACCCCGCATGTCCCCCTCTGGAATCTGGGCATCGTGGCAATTCAGATCCTGATCGGCGTCCTGCTGTTATCTGAGCGGCATGAAAGTTGGATGCGGGCCGGTCTGATGGTGTCGGTGGTCTGGAGTGCCGTGGTGTGGCTGTTCGGCGAAGGTCTCGGCGGGATTCTCACCGGCAGTGCGAGTGTGCTGAGCGGTGCGCCGGGGTCGGTCCTCCTGTATGCCTGGCTGGCGGTCCTGTTGCTGCTGGACGACCGTGCCTGGGCGTTTGGCGCCGGATTCAACTGGGTGCGCGACGGGGTGGCGATTTTTTGGGCACTGGCGGCGTTGCAGCAACTGGTTCCGGTGTTTTGGAGCCCGATCGGGCTGTCCTCTCAGTTCCAGTCGAACTTAATGATGCAGCCGCATGCCTTTGCCGCCACCATAGCCTGGATCGTGAGCCTCAGTTACAGCCACGCCGTCTGGATCAATTTGGCTCTCGTCCTGGCGATGGCCTATCTGGCTTGGGGACTGTATGGCGCCCACCCGCAGCCTTCCGCCTATGCGCTGGCCGCTTTGCTGCTGGCGTTGATTTGGTGGCTCGGACAGGGGTTTGGGGACATTTTCACCGGCATGGCCACTGACCTGAACACGGTGCCGCTGATTGGTTTGATGATGGTGCCGGGCTGGATGGCCCGGCACACGGTGCAAGCACCCCGCAAGCCCGCCGGCGGGACGGGGCGGTCGGAGCCCGAGACCCGACCCTCCCTGGTGTCGTGACCCCAACCTATGGTATATCGGTGGCGTGAGAGGATCGGGGACCGGCGCGGCGAAGTTGCCGCCCGAGGAGGAGGAAGACAGCGTGGCGTATGTGGTGACCTCAGCCTGCATCGACGAGAGCACGTTTGAACCGGAGTGCGAGCGGGTGTGCCGAGCAGGCGCCATTCACCGCGGTCGCTTCACGCGTCTCATTGATCCGGAAGCCTGCACCGACTGTGGCGAGTGTGAACCCGTCTGCCCCGTGGGCGCTATCTTCGCCGAAGCGAAAGTGCCGGCGCCGGAGCAGATGTGGATTGGCTACAACCGCAACTGGCGCCAGCAAGTCTAGCGGACCCGTACGGGACCCGACCGCCGTCCCGTTCCTAGGGGCCGGCGGTCGGGGATCGCGGGGTGGACACCCGGGCGTCCGGCGTCGGCGTGCTCGATAGAAGGTCTCCAACTGCTCGCGCAGCACGTCGGCGACGAGCGAATGGGCGATGGCTCGGTGCAGCCGGCGTGCGCATTCACCGGCGTCTACCAGATGCGGCCGTCGATGGTGTCTAAAATTCCCACGCCGACGGTGTTGTCCGGCATCGGACTGCCGGTCCAATGGCGGCCCTGACGGATGGCGAAGGAAAAACGATCACCGCGGAAGACCGTGCGCACGCGCGCCATCTTAAGGCCGTGGGACGCGTAGATGAGTCCCTCCCACAGCATGACCGGAACGCCGCGGCGGATGGCCAGGCGGTCCGCATCCGAGCCGGACGCGGGAACCGTGCGAAAGGTTTGCGCCGCGCCGACCGGACTCAGGTGATACACCTGGTGCAGAACGCTGTAGACGTCGGTCCCGGTTGACATGGCGCTCAGATGGGCGGGCAGGTCCGGCGCCAGCCGCTCCGGAACCTGCGAGGTTCTCACCGCGAGCTTCTCGCGGTCATTGCTGCGTTCCGTGGTGACTTCGTACACCCGCTCCTCTGCTCCCAGATCCAGTTCGCGGGCGGCCGCCGGGCTCGGTATGACCACATCGCACCGAATGAGTCGGGTGTGGTGGACCGAGGCTCGGAAGTGCAGTTCGTCCAAGGTTGTGAACACCTGCGCGTTGTCCACAATCAACGGCTCAGAGACAAAAGTTCCCCGCCCCTGTTGCCGCACCAGATAACCTTCTTGGACCAGTTCACCCAAGGCTTGGCGGATGGTGGGCCGGCTGAGGCCGTACTCGCGCGTCAAAGCCTGTTCCGAGGGAAACCGGCTTCCCGGCGGAAAACGCCCTTCGGCAATCAGATGGAGCAGCTCCTCTTTGATCTGATAGTAGTACGGGACCCGGGAATCGAGCCGCTTCATGGCACATCCCCTTCTCTCACGTGACGTCAACGAGGGAGGGACGCTCACCGACTTCACCGTCCGCGCCGTCCCGGCGTCCCGCACTCGGGGCTCGTCTGCCCGTTCTTGGCAGGCGTGCACGCGACCGGCGCCCCACAGAGGCCGACCTTGTCTTGTTCGCAGGATACCACGAGCCAATCTCCAAGATGTCCTGACATCTTTACAAGTTCACTGGTCATCGCTACCTTGATAGTAATGTCGGGACCCACCATCCGGAATCTGCGCGGTAAAGGGCCGCGCGCCGGCCGGCGATTCCCCGTTGAAGCTCGTGCCAGCACCTGACCCGGGGCGGTGACGGCGGCGGTACGGCACACCGGAAAGCGAGGGCTGAACCATGCACCCACTGAGAGAACGTCTCCAGCTTGTTCGGCGTCGGGCGCGGCACACCGTGGGCGTCTTCGGCCTTCTCGCCTTGGTCGTCGTCCTGGCGGGCTGCGGTCCCGGCACAGCCGTCACCGCGCCGCCCAGCACGCTCAGCATTGCCCTTGGCCCCCAGAGTTCCCTGGACTGGTGGCCGCCCATCGTGCCCGGCAATGACTGCTACACGCTGACCGGCGGCGGTGTCACCGGACCGGACATGTACCTGCCCCTGCTCTGGATCAACCGGAAGGACGGCATCGAATTTGACCGGTCCATCGCCTCGGGGATTCGGGTCAGTGATGACTACACCCGGTTCACCGTGACGATCAATCCCAAATGGCGCTGGTCGAACGGTCGGCCGGTCACGGCCCAGGACGTGGTCTACGACTGGACGCTCATTCACGGCGCCAGCGGCTCGACGAGTCCGCTGCCGTACTGTTACGCCGGCGTGGGGGGCGTGCCGCAGGATTGGGCCGCGGTTCGGGCGACCGGACCACACACGCTGGTGGTCCAAACGCGCACGTCGGTCAACCCGGTGTGGTTCGAGCACAACGGCTTGGGACAATTAGTGCCGATTCCCAAAAGCGTCTGGGACCGCTACGCCAACGTAAACCAGGAGTTGGCCTGGATTAAGAGCATCGCCAATGACCCCGGCAACGCGGTTTATCGCGTGGTGGACGGCCCTTATCGCATAGTCCAGGCGGTGCCCGACCAGTACTGGCGGTTTGCGGCCAATCCCCGGTATTCGGGCACCGCCCCGCACATCAAAAGCATTCTGTACGACTATGAAAGCTCGGATGCGGCCGAGTTCGCCCAGCTGAAGAAGGGCGCCGTCGACATCGCCACGATTCCCTTCTCGTATTTCGCCTCCGCCCACCAGCTCAAGGGCTACCGCCTCATCCGCGAGGATGCGTTCGCCTTTGACTTCATTCATTTAAATTTCCACGCCGACACGCCGGGCGTCGGACCTCTGTTCAACCGGTTGTATATCCGCCAGGCCTTGCAGATGGGCATTGACCAGAGCGCCATCATCACCTCGCTGTATCACGGCCTGGCCACGCCCACCCGCGGCCCGGTGCCTTTCCGACCCGCGAACCTCTACTACGACGCCAAACTGCCCAATGTGTATCCTTACAATCCCACGCGAGGGCGAAACCTCCTCGAAAGCCACGGCTGGCGCTTGGTGGACGGCGTCATGACCCGCGGGAGTCAACGCCTGGCCTTCACGTACATCTATCCCAGCGCCTCGACCACCCTCCAACACATCGCCGAGCTGCTGAAAGCAAGCTGGGCGCAAGAAGGTATTCAGGCCCGGCTCGAGCCGCTGGGGGGCACGCTGTACCTCGACACCATCGGGGTGGCCGCCAACAGCGACAAGTGGGCTGTCGCGGGGCGCGGCGTCTGGATCTACTTCCCTGACTACTATCCGTCGGGGGGCGCTCTCTTCACGACCGATGCCGGTGTGAACTTCGGCGGATATCGTTCGGCGCGGATGAACCAGCTCATCGCGGCGACGTACCAGGGGGGAACGGCCACCGCCATCACGCAACGGTTCAACGCGTACCAAACCTATGCCGCGCAACAGCTGCCGGTGCTCTATGTGCCGACGCCGGGCGCTCTCTATGCCGTGCGCGACGACGTCCACAACTTCGCGGCGTCATACAATGCGATTGTCGGCTACGCCCCCGACAATCGGCTGACGTTCAGCCAACCGTGAGCGCGGCGCCGTGTGCGGCGTGGCTCCGAGAAAGGGGGCAGTCAAAGAGCCGACACCGACCCAGGCGCCGCGCGGACACGACGCTCGGCATGAGTTACCGACGCCGAGGCCCGTGGATGTGCGGCCCGACCGCGCCGGCCGGGCGGTCGGGTGGGCGGTGGGCATGGATGGCCGCCGTCTTCAAAGAGGGCTCCGGCCTTCGGCGTGCGGCGACTGTTTGACCGACGGGGAGCCTTGGGGGGTCCTGCTGCTCGCCTCGGGCCGCGGCATCACCCGCGCCTCGAGTCGAAGAGCGCGGTCAACCGCAATCCGGGCGGGGGGGCATCTGTTCCGATCCCCTCACTACCAGCTTGGGCGCGACGATGAGACGCCGGCGGCGCGCATCCGGAGACTTCAAACGGTGCAACACCCGCGTCACGGCACTTGACCCCAACTTGGCGCTCGGCAGCGCCACCACCGTGATGGGCGGCGTGGCCAGCGCCGCCAGCGGAAAGTCATCGAACGCGATGATGGCCAGCTCGCCGCCTTTTTGGTGCAACGCCTGCAGAAGGCCGAGGGCCATCAGGCTGTTGGCAACCATGACGGCGGTGGGCTGGTTCGGCAGCGCCAAGAGCCGAAGGCCGGCGGCATAGCCGCTGGCCTCATGAAAGTTGCCGATCTGCACATAGTCGGGCGGGACGGATAGGCCGCTTTCTTCTAGCGCGGCACGATATCCCCGCAGTCGGTCCACACCCGACGTGCTGCTCTGCGGTCCGGTGATGGTCGCAATGCGACGGTGTCCGCTCTCCATCAGCAGGCGGGTGGCCATTTTGGCGCCGCCGACGTTGTCCACCCCGACAAAGTCCCATTCGCTGTCCGTCACTTCGCGGTCCACAAAGCACAACGGCATCGGCAGCGCCCCGTACCGCTCCCGGTTGGCCCGCGCATCCACCGGGGTGATCAAGATGGCGTCGACGCGAAAGCGCTGGAACGTGTTCAGCGCGGCGGCTTCTCGCTCCACGCTCTCGTTGGTGTCCAGCACCCAAACGATGTAATGATGGCGAAAGGCGGCCTCGGCGGCCGCCCGGTACAGTTCGGCGAAGTAGGGATTGGTGATGTTGGGCACGATCATCCCCAGCACTTGGCTCCGCCGTCGAGCGGTGCCGCGCGCCAACGCATCGGGCACGTAATTCAATTCGCGGATGGCGGACAGAATGCGTTCGCGCGTCGCCGGGCTGACCGGGACCGACTCGTTGATGACGCGCGAGACCGTCGCCGAGGATACGCCCGCGCGCGCCGCCACGTCCTTGAGCCGCGGCGCCCCGCTGGGCGGACTGACGGGTTCCATTGGGCGATCCGGTCCCCGGCCGGCGCCGCCGCTGGTCGTGCTGTGCACCTTATCCCCCTTGGGTATCGCTCAAGTCCTCCTCACATTGTAAGCGATTTGGGCCCGCGACTTATTATGGAGGCTCATTCGGGCCGGCTCCCCATGCACGGACACGCCCGCCGGCAACGGTCCCCTCGGATGCGTCGACACATGCCCGACTATTCGCCGACGACCGGCATAGGGGTCTATTGAATGGCATTCAGATCATGGCCCGGGTAGAATGATGCAAGCGTTTGCAGCGGGACTGGTAGCGCGGACAAGGAGGGATCGCCGTGAATACCTTTCGGATGCTCGCGGATCGTCTGGATGGCCTTCCCTGGTCGCGATTCCACACGTTGGTGTTGGTGGCTTTGGGAATCGGGTGGCTGTTGGATGGATTTGAGGTCACCATCATCGGGCCGATCTTGCCGCGGGTGGCCCAAATCTTTCATTTGAGCGTGTCGCAGAGCGTGTCCATTGGGTCGATATTCCTGGGCGGCGCATTTTTAGGGGCACTGGTCTTCGGCAGCATGGCGGACCGCTTGGGCCGGCGCCGCCTGTTTCTGGTGACGCTGACCATCTATGCGGTGTTCACGTTCTTGTCCGGCTTCGCGTGGAGTTATGCCGCGCTGCTGGGGTTCCGGTTCCTGACCGGACTCGGTATCGGCGGCGAGTATTCCGCGGTCAACTCGGCCATCGACGAGTTTGTGCCCAAACGATATCGCGGACGGTCGGACGGCTTGATCAACACCAGTTGGAGTCTGGGCAGCATCTTGGCGTCGGTCGTTGCGCTGGTGGTGTTGAATGCCCTGCCGCTGATGTTGGGTTGGCGGGCCGCCTTCTTCTTCGGAGCCGTCATCGCTCTGGTGGTGTTGTGGATCCGGCGGGCGGTGCCGGAATCGCCCCGCTGGCTCGCCCGGCATGGCCACATGCGGGAGGCGCAGGCGATTGTTGCCCAGGTCGAACAGTCGGCCGGGGTGGTGGCCGGCCCGGAACTGGCGGCCACGGACGACGTCGTGCGGTCGGAACCCTGGTGGGACAATGTTCGCGAGCTGTTCCGACAATACGGTTCGCGGCTCGTGCTCGGCATGCTGCTCAACATTACCGAAGCCGCGCCTTACTACGGCCTGTTGCTGATTTTGGGGGTCGTGGTTCTGCCCGCCTACGGCGTCCTGGCCAAGCAGGCTCCCCTGTACTATCTGTTTGGGGCGTTCATGGCTCTGTTCGGGGCCTTTGCCGTGACCCTCGCGGTGGACAAGTGGGGCCGGAAAGGGTCGGTCACGGCGGCCTATGCGTTGACGGTGGTGTTCGCTCTCCTGTTCACCATTCCCGGCCATGCCATCGCGCAGTTCCTGATAACCTACGGAGGCTTCAGTTTCTTCGTGTCCGCCTGCGGAACGGCGGCGTTCATTGTCAGCAGCGAGATCTTCCCCACGGACGTGCGGGCCATGAGCATCGGCATTTCCGTGGCGGCCGGACGGGTCGGGGCTTTCGCCCTGCCGCTCGCCTTTGCGGCCATTTATCATGCGTTGGGGATGGACGCCCTGTTCGTGTCCATCGCCATCGTCGCGGGCATCGGCCTGTTGGCGATGGTGTGGTGGGATATTGTCGGCATTGAGGGCCGCAATCGTTCCCTGGAGGAGATCGCCGACTTTCGACTGGGCAGCGGGCGAAAGGCTGCCGCCGATTCCGCCTCGTCAGCCCTTCCGTAGCGCTCCCACGACTGGTAGCATCCGACCCCGGCGGGAGTGCCTGAAAGCACGGCCGCCGGGGTTTGGTCGCAAGAGCGGTGCTTTCCGCTCAGTCCGCGCGCCGGTCCCCCTGGGCAATGCGCGCCATGCCCTGGGTGACGGTCCCCGGCGTCGCGCCCGTTGTCCGGCGTCGGGGGCCCTCCGGGCTCACGGCAGCGACGACCATCGGCTCGCGGCTCCCGTGGTCGCCGCGCTCCGCCCCTTTACAAATCGGGCCTCTCGACGTATCCTCTTGTCAGCCTTTTCGGTCAACGAGGCACAAGGGCCGCGTGCGGGACGACGCCGTGCAATCGAGAACCCCGAGCGCGGAGCCAGTGCCGCCATTCGTGCGGGACGGACCGTGGCCCGAGGACTCGCTGCGTCGGTTTCTCTCCTTTGCACCGGGCCCGGGATGAAGTTCTTCGCGTGCGTCGGTCCGGTGACCGGCATGGCGGGATTGGGGCTCTGCGGGCCGACGCCCCGGCGGTCAAGACGCCAAGGATGTCGGGACGGCCGACCGGCGAGCGGAAAAACGCGCGTTCCGATCGATTCGGCTGGCACGTCGGGTCAACCGGGGCCCTCCGGTGCAGGCGTTGGAGATGCTGCCGGCGGCCGGTGGGATCGCGCGCGAGAAGCCGGCGTAAGACGGTGGGCTGGGCGTCGGGGCTCTCCCGGAGGAGCGGGCAGGGCCGCCGGAACCGGTCGATGATGGGTATGGTCTGAGGGTCGAAGGTGGTTCGTGTCGCCATGGCGGTCCGGGAAGATTTCGCCGTCGGGTGGATGGCGCCTCGCCGGCACAGGCACGAAGGGGAGAACAAGCGTTGGCGATGACGTTGGTGGACCGGGTGCGGAGGCTGGGTCGGGCGGTCGAGGCGGCTGCGGTGAGCGGGGATCCGGGTCCCATCCTGCAGACCCTGAGTGATCTGCTGGGAGCGCCGGTCTCTCTTCGGGATCGGAGACGCCAGAGTGTGGGGGAAGCCCTCCCCGAGGGCAGACGGCGTCGCGTCGGGGCGGATGCCAATCAGACGGCGGAGGAAGGGTCGCCGCCGCCGGTTGCGACCGAGCTCACGCTGGAGAGCCAGGGACGACTGTGGGGCACCTTGGTCGTGTCAGGCGGTGAAGATTGGCGCCCCGGTCAATGGGTGCTGATCGAACACGCCCGCATGGCGCTCGGCCTGCTGTTGGCGGAGATGGCCTGGAACCGGGCCCAGGCGGGGACCCAGCAAGACGCGGCGGTGCAGCGCGCGGTGGAGACACTGACGTACTCCGAGTTGGTGGTCATGCGGTATGTGTTGCGGGAACTGGACGGGTCGCAGGGGTTGGTTCGGGTTTCCATCGTGGCCGACCGTGCGGGCATCACGCGATCGGTTCTGGTCAACGCGCTGCGGAAGATGGAGAGCGCGCGCGTCATCAGAACCCAGTCCGCCGGCCGCAAGGGGACGCTCATCCGCGTGCAGACCGAACGGCTCCGGCCGGCCCTGGAAGCTCTCTTGGCCGATGCGGACCTGACGGTGACCCCGCTGTGACGCGGAGACAGACCTTGTGAACTGACGGCTCGAACGGGGCCTGCAGCAGGGGCGGGTCCAGACGTCGGAGCCTCCACGACGCGCGGTCGTGCGTGGGCCGAATTTGTCGAACGACGGCGCGGCGGAAGCGTGGGCGTTCAGGCCGAGGCGGAACCGCGTGAGAGAAGATCCCGTCGCGGATGACGTTTTCGCGGATATGGCGCGAGGATGCGCACCGTGCATCCTGGGAGTCGGGTAGGCGATGGCGATCACCCTGATCGTGATGCTCCAGTCGACGCCTGTCGCCCGGGGTCCAGCGGGCCGTCCGCGAGCGGTGAGACGGCACCGGGCGTCCTGCAAGGCGATCGCCGCACCAGAACCTCCCGACGCCCGCAGGCATCGTTTGGCCTGCGATCCCAGATGGCGCAATCGGTTGTCACGCCCGTGACGGCTCGAAAGAGCGTGCTGGCCCGCGATTCTGCGTGGACGCCGGCGCCGTTTGTTCCACCGGCTCGCGATCTCGTCGGGAGTCGAGCCGATTTCGTGCAAACCCGCGGTGCTCCCGCCATGCGCGTGCCGGCCGCCTGCCGTGCCCTTCGCTCGCTCGGACAAGGGCCGTTTGTCGATGGACTGCGCAGTTGGGCGCGGTGTATCGCGTCCCCCGGCAGGGTCGGCGGTGTGTCCCCGGACCGATGGCGAAAGAGCTGGCCGAGACCGATGGGGGTAAGATTTGGCCCGTGGCGGGTTGGGGCTTCGGCATCACATTGTGGTCCCCATGCCCGATGTGCACGGCGGGCCACCTGTTTCCCCGGCCACGCCGCGCCCACGTCAAGATCCTCCGCCACAGTCTGGAGCGCGGGCAGACCCCTTCGGCCCGCCGATGCCACAAACGCTGGGGGCCACGAGACAATCGTGGGATGAAGGACATGACTCACCGGGTCAGTACTTCACCCGTCGCGCTTGCGGGCGCGCGAGACGCTGTTTATGGCCGTTCGGGCTCGAAGCATTGACGGCAATTGGGGGCAGCAGCCGAGCGGGTCCGGCGGCGGACCAGCGGGCGACCGTCTCGCGGACGGTTTGCCACGCACGCCAGCTCCAAGGTAAAGCGGCCCTCCATCCGGCGTGCACGGCGGCAGTGGATCCCACGGCACCCCGCCGACCTGCCCGCCTTGGGGCATGTAGTCCGCGGAAACCGCGAGGGGCGGCGGCAGCGTGTGTCGTGTCCACGGGGCCAGTACCGGTCGAACGATGACCGGATCGGCGTCGTCAACCTGCCCCGTCAGGCAATCGGGCACCGGGTGACCGATGTGTTTGCGGCCAACCCGCGATCGTGAGCGCGTCCACCGCCCTCCCCTGCGATCCCAACGCACGGAAGAAGACGGCTTTGACTGTCGGACGCAGGTCCCGGGCGTCGCAAGCTGCTGGCTTTGGACCGGCGTCGTTGACCACCATCCTCCGGGCGGCGGATTCCACCGGGTCGCGCGCCCCATGGGCCCCGGACGGAGACTGGCTTTGTGACCACCGGCGGTTCAGCAGCGGCCGGGCGAGGCGGGGGGATCGTCTCATGCAAGGATGCGAAGCAGCGTGCCGGCGCACCGGGTGCGCTCGCGGATAGCGCTCGCCCCGATGGGACAACGTGGTGCCGGGGGAGTGGCCATCAAGACCGATGAGGTCGGCGGTTTGACCGAGATGCTGGATCGGTTCGGCCGGGATCTGGACGAGTGGCTCGGCCGGATGCCGGTGGCGCATCCTGCGGCACCGGACGAGTATGCGCCGGACGTGGCGGCGGCCTATCAGCGCCTGAAGGCCGGCATCGGCCGAAGCTCCGATGTCCTGATGCGCCGCGTGCTGACGCCGGCGTGCCCGGAGCCTGTCCTGGTGGCCTGCGTCGACGGGCTGGCCGACACCCAGATGGTGGACCAGGACATCATCTTGCCCTTGCTGGCGACGAGCGAGCCGCCCCGGCGGTGGGGCCACACGGCGCTGACCCCGGTGCACATTCGGCCGGAGCGCCGCTGGCCCGCGCTGCTGACGGCACTGGCCGGCGGCAGCACGCTGGTGTTCGCCCCCGCGCTGCCGTTTGTGTGGGTGGTCGACACGGTCAAGTATCCGGCCCGTCCGATTGAACGGCCCCAAACCGAACTGGCCGTGCGCGGTCCGGAAGAAGCGTTCAACGAGGTGCTGCTCACCCAAAAAAATCAGCTCCGGCGCCGGCTGGCCACGCCGGCCCTGCAGTTTCACGATGTGTCCATCGGGCGCGTCCAGCATATGACGGCGTCGGTCGCCTACTTGGACGGACTGACCAACGCCGCGCTGGTGCAGACGGCCGTGTCCCGGCTGCGGGCGCTGGATGTCGACGGAGTGGCCAATGCCACCCAGGTGGCGGGCCTCATCCGCGATCATCCCTGGTCGGCATTTCCCACCCTGCGCGCCACCGAACGCGTGGACATCGTCGTCTGGCGCCTCTTGGAGGGAGCGGTGGCGATCTTGGTGGACGGCGACCCGTTTGTGCTGCTGGCACCGGCGCCTTTGGTGTCCTTTTACCGCACGTCGATGGACTACTCCACGTCCTGGGCCGACGCGTCTTTCACCCGCCTCATCCGATTTGCCGGCTGGGTGCTGGCGCTCTATCTGCCCGCGCTGTACATCGCGCTGTCGGAGGTCAACCCCAGTCTGCTCCCCGGCTCGCTGCTCATCATCATGGACGGCAATCACGCGGGCCTGCCGTTTTCGCCCTTGGTCGAAATCATCCTGATGATCCTGGTCATCGAAATCTTGCGGGAGGCGGCCATCCGCCTCCCCAAGGTGCTCAGCACCACACTGGGCACGGTGGGCGCCATCGTGGTGGGCACCGCCGTGGTGCGCGCGGGCTTGGTGGACCCCCAGGTCATCGTCATGATGACGCTGACGGCATTGAGTCTCTTTTCCACACCGGTCTACGAGCTGGTGGGGGCCTGGCGCCTTTGGGGGTTCGCCCTGCTGGTGGGAGGCGCCATCCTCGGATTGCTGGGCGTTGTCCTCGTCACCATGGTGGCGCTGGCCGTGGTGATGGACATGGAGTCCTTCGGCGTGCCGTATTTCACACCGTGGGCGCCGTTTCGAAGCGTCGATTGGTCGGATGCGATGATGCGCATTCCGTGGACCGGCGTGACCCGCCGCTGGCAGGAAGCCCGGCCCCAAGCAGCGCAGTGGCGGCGCCCTAAGCCCGCCGCTCCGCGTCCGCATCTCTTGAAAGCCAAGCGGCGCCATGACTGAGAGAGAAGCAGGCGCCGTGCGGCGGGTGACATGGGGGCGGTGGATGCTCGCCGCGGCCGTTTTGACGGCCGCTCTCTCCGGCTGCTGGGACCAGTTGGCGTTTCCCAACCGGGCCAGCACGCTGGTTATGAGCGTGCGCTACGCGCGGCGGCCGGACCGCTGGCAATGGACATTCTACTTCCCAAACCCCGCGGTGACGGTCAGCAGCCTGCCGCAGATTGCGCCGGGCGAGCAGATTTACGCGATTGGGGTCCGCGCGCCCACCCTGGCTTCGGCGTATGCGGCCGCCCAGCAACGCCTCGCCCGGGACTTGTATCTGGGCCAGTTGCAGGACATCGTCTGGTCGTCCGACGCGCCGCTTCCCGCCGTGGCGTCGTTCATCGCGGCCTACAATCGGGAGGGTATGACGCCGAAGACGGCGTACGTGGCGGTCGCGCCCCCACCGTTGGACCGCATCCTGGCCCCGTCGCCTCAGGAGGTTATTCCCTCGGTCTATCTGACCCGCGTCTTCTCCTGCCTCGAATGCCAGTCGGTGATGCTGACCGAGCCCCTCTGGAAGCTCTGGGACAGCATCGAGACGCCGGGCGTGAGTCCGGTGGCGCCGTATCTGCCCGGTACCGGTGTGTTGAGCCGGATTGCCGTGTACCCGCCCACCGGTCCCCCGGTGATCTTCAGCCCAACTGAGACACTGGGGTGGGCCTACCTGACGCACCGGGTGCATAAAGAAACCCTCACCCTGACGATGCCGGCCGGTTTGGCCAGCATCACCCGCGTCCACGGCATCGTCGTCAACCACGTCGAGTGGACGGGGCAGCGCCTGGAGGTGCAGGTGGACATGCGCCTCACGGGCGTGGTGGCTCAGTGGCCGGTCGCCGTGCCGCTGACGGAACGTCGGCTGCAGACACTGGAGACCGCCGGGGCCCGATCGGTGCTGGCCGACTGCCTGGCCGCGCTGCGCCGCAGTGCGACCAGCCGCACCGACCCGTTCGGATACGCGCGCCTGTATCTCTTTCGCCATCCGGGCGCATGGGGACAGATTCCGGCCCGGGACTGGGACCGTCTGCCCTATACGGCGCACGTGCAGGTGTCGCTGCTGCTGCAGGAAACGGGGGTCAGTACGTGAGCGGTCCGGTCGAGCGCATCTCGAGCGGCCAGTTCTTTTTGTTGGTCATGATCTCGGTGGTGGCCGGCGGGGTGTACCTGTGGCCGGCCTATGTTCTGGCCACCGCCGGATTGAACGCCATCTACGCCAATGCGGCCATCACGGCCACGGCCTTGGGGTTGACCCTCCTCGAGACGCACTGGGCTTTGGGCATCGGGCGGGGCCCGTTTGCGCGCACGCTGCAGGAGACGTGGGGGCGGCTCGGCGCCTGGGCGCTTCTGCCGGTCAACTGCCTGTTGTGCCTGGCGTTGGACGGCATCTTGCTCGCGCTGTACGCGGACATGCTGCAGACATTCTTTTACCCGTTTACGCCGCGGTTGGCGATGGCGGTGGTCATGGTGGTCACGGCCGTCTGGATCGCCGTGCGGCCCTTGTCCGTGGTGGCCCGCAACGTGCAGTTCTGGCTTCCGCTGATTCTGCTGTCCTTCGCCCTGGTGGTGGCCATGGCACTCGGCAACACCAGCTATTGGACCGCCTTTCGGCCAAGTCTTCCCTTCAACCTCCCCAAGACCGGGGAGGCGGCGCTCGGGACCTGGTTTCTGTATGCGAACGGTGGCGTGACCGCGAGTCTGGTGCCGTTTGTGCGGTTCCGCCACACGCCGCGGCCGGGATTGGTGGCCGGTGCGGCCATCGTGCTGCAGGGTGCGATTCTGCTGCTCCTGCTGGGCATCGTCGTGGCGACGTTGGGCCCGATGGCGTCCTCCACGCTCACGTGGCCCGTCATCTACGTATTCAGCCTCATCACCGTGCGCACGTTTTTTCTCAAGGGGGTGGGCGTCTTCGTCCTGATTATCTGGACAACCGCCATGGTGCTGTTCCTCACCGTGCACCTGTTCTGCCTGTCCTGGAATGTGGAAGCGCTGGCCGGCGGACGGCGCTCAATCTACACGGCGGCGGCCGGGGCGGTGATCGCGGCCGTCTGCGTGGCGCTCTCCTCGGTGACCGAGGCGGAAGTGGTGCTGTTTCGGTGGATGAATCCCCTGGACCTCGGGTGGGCGGTGCTCACCGTGCCCGCAAGCTTCTTGGCCGCCCGCGTGCGCGAGCGGCGCCGGACGGCGTCGTGAGACCGGCGGTCTGGGCGCTCGTGGTCTTGGGGGTGCTGCTGATCTTCGCCGGCCTCGCCGCTCTGGCCGCGGTCATAGCCGTCAAACGGTTGCAAAGCGCCCTGGAGGCGTCCCTGGGCCAGAACCCGGCGGGGACTGTCTGGGAATGGCTCTTCAGCTTGAAGACGCGGGGATTTCGCGATCTGAACCTGGCGATGCAGCGGGCGGAGCGTGGCCGTCCGGCCGTGCACCCCATGGGCTCGACGCCCCACGTCGATTGGTTGCGGGATGAGGTGGGGTTCGATCCGGCCACCCTGGGGCCGTGGCCCCTGGCCGGCGGCGAGGCCGTGGACTTGACCACGGTGCTGGGGCCGCGGGCCGAACGCCCCCTGAGACTGGCCCTTCCCGTCTTGGTCGCGCCGATGGGCTACGGGGTGGCGCTGTCCGCAGCGGCCAAAACGGCGTTGGCGCAGGCCGCCACCCTCGCCGGAACAGCGGTGGTGAGTGGGGAAGGGCCGTACCTCCCGGAGGAGCGCGCCTACGCCAGTCGCTGGATTCTGCAATGGAGCCGGGCACCCTGGGCGCATCAGCCGTCCGTGGTGCGGCTCGCCGACATGGTGGACATTCAGGTGGGTCAGGGCTCGGAAGCCAGCGTCAGCATCCACAAGGCGCGATCGCAGCTCCCCTCCCGCGCCCGGGCGGCCTTGGGCGGTCCGCTGGTCATCCGGGCCGGCTGGCCCGACCTGGTGGCCGAGGCGGTGGAGACGATTCGTCGCGTCCATCCCGGCTGTCCGGTCGGGGTGAAGCTGCCGGCGACCCATCATCTGGAAGAAGATCTGGACGTTCTTCTCGAGTATGGCATAGACGTGGTCACGCTGGACGGCGGCCAGGGCGGCAGCGCCGGGAGCCCCGCCGTCATCACCGATCATTTTGGCCTGGATATCGCGCTGGCGGTGCACCGGGCGCATCGCTGGCTGCTGGCCCGGCACGCTCGCCGGAATGTCAGCCTCGTGGGCAGCGGGGGCGTGCAGGGCGCCGCGGATGTGGCCAAGCTGCTGGCGTTGGGCGCCGATGCCGTGGCGGTGGGGTCCAGTCTGCTGCTGGCGATGAGCCACGAACAGGTGGCGCCGCTGTTGCCGGTCCGACCGCCCACCCGACTGGTGTTCAGCGCCGCGCGGATTCACGGAGGGCCCGCCTTGGACGTGGACCGGGCCGCCGAGCATGCGGCCGCCTGGTTTCAGGCTTCGGCGGCCGAACTGGTGCTGCTGGGGCAGGCGCTGGGCGTGCGGCGCATCGGCGATCTTCGTCCCTGGCACTTGGTGGCGCGCTCACAGGCCGCGGCGGCGGCGTTGGGCTTGGCGTACGATGCCGAGTGGAGTCCCGGGAATATGGTGGCCCGGCGGGTGGCACAATTGGTGGAGGATTACCGGACGGTCGTCGCGAGCCTCAGTCGCATTGAGGCGGCGCTGGGGAGAGCCCGTCCCCGTACGATGGCCGGCGTCCGCGGACGAAGCTGACGGCAGGGGGAATCGCCATGGCACACACAGTGACCCCAACGGCGGGCGACGACCACCTCGCGGCCACCTTCGACTGGTTGGCCGGTCGCTACCTGGAGCAGACCGTGCAGGTGTCCTGGGGTAGGTATCCCGCCTGGATGGCGGCGGTGGCGCGGCTCGCCGTCCGCCCCCGGCCGCACCGCCTGGTCGATTTGGGCTCGGGGCCCGGTTATCTGCTGCGGCGAGTGGCGGCGCGCCTGCCGGAGTGCGAACTGGCGGCGGTGGACATTTCGGCCCGGGTGCTGGAAGCGGTACCGGAGTCGGTGGCCCGATATCAGGCCCCCATGCAGGTGTGGGCCGCCGGCCATGCGCGCGCCTATGATGTGGCGGTGCTGTCGTTTGTGCTGCGGGATCTGGCCCGGCCCGAGGAGGGCATTCAGGCCGCCGCCACCGCGCTTCGACCCGGCGGACGGGTGATTGTGCTGGAAACGCATACCCCGGAGGGATGGCGGCAATGGGGGTTTGACGCCTACTTTCACCACGCGCTGCCGGCTTGGGGCGATCGGTTCCTCACGCGCGACTGGCCGGAGGCCAAGGAACGCGCCCCTTATCGTTGGCTGTCCGAGACGCACCGCCGGTGGCATCGCGGCGAGGCGCTCGGGACATGGCTGGAGGCGGCCGGATTCAGCCACATCACCTCCCACCGACGGCCCGAGGACGTCGTTCTGCTGTATTCGGCGAACCTGACGTAGCGGCGGTTCCGCATGATGCCGGAGGGCGGCGGCCCAATCAAGCCAAGGGATGCCGCGTTCCGACGCCGACGCGATTCCGTGTGGGCTTCAGGGCATAATGGGCAGAGCGCCGCGACGCCAGACGTAGCCTTTTTGGAACGCCCACTTGATGGCGGCCGGCCAGCGTCCCTCGGCCATGAAGTGGCGGCGGCCGCCCCAGTATTCGTCCGTGATGATGAGAAGTCCGCGGCCGGCTCCCAGTTCGAGCGCCCAAACCAGCATCGGCTGGTACGAGCGCGGCGGCAGCGCGCGGCGCTGCCGCGCCACCCAATGATGGACGGCGATACGGGCTTGGACCATGGCGGCATGTCCCATTTTGGGCCACGGATGACTCGTGATGTCGCCCACCGCATAAATGTCGGGGTACAGGGGGTGATTGAGATGGCCGTCCGTGGGAACCCATCCGAATCCGTCGTCCACGCCGCTGTCGTGCAGCCAGGGGGAGCCGGCATACGGGGGGATCCAGATGGACCGGTCGTAGGCGACGGCTTGCCGGTTTGAGAGTTCCAGGGTGTGACCGGTGACACGGCGGACGGACGAGCCGGTCAGGACAGCGATGCCGCGTTCGCTGAAAAGTTCCAGGATGCGTTCGCGGGCGCGCGCCCCGGCGTCCTGGGCAATGACGGGACCCGGCGTGAGCACGGTCAGTTCCGTCGCGTCCCGCCGGCCTCGCCGGCGAAGCCACCGGTCAAACAGCAGAGCGGATTCCAAGAGGGGGCACTCACAGCCCACGGCCAGCGGGGGAGTCCAATCGGGCGCCCCATGAATGGGGCCCACGGCAAAGACGAACCGGCCACCGCGCCACGCCTGATTCAGCACGGCCGCGTGTCGAGCCAGATAGTCTTCGCACACGCCGCCCAGGTGGGGTGCGAGACCGGGAACCAGGTCCCAGCCGTAGTGGCGTCCGGTGGCGATGAAGAGCACGTCGTAGTCAAGCGGCTCGGCCGTGGCCAGGTGCACTTGGCGGCGGGCCGGATCGACGCCGACCACCGTATCTCGGATCCCGTGCACGGCCAACCGGCGGAGCAGCGGCGCCACGGCCACCCGCGCCGGGCGCTGCACCGCGGTGGGCGGTCCATCCAACGCGTGCACCAGCGCGGGCCGGTACACCATATCCGGCAGGCGGTCCACCGCGGTAATGGTTAGCTCCCCGGGACGCATGAGCCGCCTCAGCCATGACAGCACGGCCAGCCCGCCAAACCCCGTGCCCAGTACCACCGCTTTTGCCATTGGGCATCCTCGGATTGGTATCGGCCCGCGCGGCCAAATCTATACCTTCCGTCGTCCGGCCACGGTACGGCGGGATACCCCGGAGGCGGACGGCGCTGGCGAAAAGAGAAGCCGGGGACCGGTCGCCTTGGGGCTCAAAGAGCCTACGGAGCGCGCGCGGCGCTCTTCACGGTGGACCAGACGCCGGCCGCGGACAGGCCGGCGGCCATTCCGGTGGCAATGTCGGCGGCGGTGGCGCTCGTGCCCCACAGGCTCACCGCAGCACCGCCCGCCACCCCGATCACCGTCGCCAGGAGACCGGCGTAGCGCCGCGGGAAACCCAGTTGTTTGGCCAATTGCACCAGGGCCAGGATGAGGGCGGGAGCCGGCAGACCCCACCAAGCCGGCATGATGACCATTCCTTCCCGCGCAAGCCGACTACCGGATGTATATGCGCGGTCCCCGGCCCAATTCCGGGCAGCTATGCGATGGGCTTTCCCACCAGGTTGTCGGTGATCCCCGGCGGCATGGTCGGGTAGATCCGACCCCGCCCGACCTGCCGCAGACCTACAGGCCCATCGTCGATGGGGTCGGCGGGGGCAACACGGGCGGGGGCACCTTCGGCTCTGCGACCGGTGCCTCCGGGGTGGGCACGGGCTCGGGCCGGAGCAACCCCCGCAGCTCCTGGTCCAGGGCGCGGTCAGCCTGGAGCTCCGGGGCGGGATCGGGGCGCAGCGGCCAGCCCAACACCCCCTGCACGACCACGCCCACGAGTGGGCCGACGGCGGCCAACGCGGTCATGGCGGCGAGAAATTCCGTGACCGTCGGCGTGGCGAAGTCATTCACCGCCTCCAGACCGGTGGACGGTTCGTCGCGAACCTGCTCCATGACCCATTTGACCCCGGTCTCGGCGGCGAGGCCCGCTACGATGTTGCCGCCGGCCACCACCGTCACACCGATGCCGGTGACTTCCGGCAGGGCGATTTCCACCCCGTGGAGCAGCGTCGACAGCCACAGACTGCGTTCGATGTCCATCGTCCCATCACTCCTTGTCATCCGCCGCATCCAGGTAGCACGCGGCGGTGAAGACGCCCAGACACGCCAGCTGCACGGCCCGTTCGCGGACCCGCGACGGGCTCAGACCAACCGCCTGGGTGACCGAGCCCACCGCGGATCCGAGCGTGGCCAACCCGTCCCACTCGGTCCACAAGCAATAGGCGACCGGGTCCAGCTGCAGTTGGCCGCCCGTGTCCGGGATGGCCAAGACAAAGCGCCCGGTCCCCCGGTCATAGCCCAGCGGGATGGCGCGTGGCAGGGGCCTCAGCGGACGCAGGCGAGGCCAGTCGGCGGCGACCTCCGCAGTCAGCGGATGCAGGAGGCCGGCATCCACCAGGGTACGTACGGCAGCGGGCGCGGTCGGGTCCTCCCGGCGCCCCGCGAGGGTGTCGGCGTCGAACTCGCCGTGCGCGTCGACCCAGAGTTCCTCCTTCAGCGCATCCAGCAGGAACACGCGCCCGCCCTTGCGGACGGCAAAACGGCCGTCCGTCTGCCGCCCGAGCGGGATGCCGAGGGGCAACACCGCCCGCGGGTCGTAGACGGCCCCCGCGCCGGGCGTCATGACGGCCGCCGGCACCCTCGCGGGCCGCCCCGTGTCCTCGCCATGCGGGTCACCTGGTCTGCGTAGCGCGCCGCCGCCGTCATGGACGCGCGGGCTCCCACCGGGCAAAGGACGCGCGGAACGGCGCGGGTGCTTCCGCCATGAACAGCAGGGCTTCCCCCACGGCCAGGTTCCAGACATCCTCGTCCCCGACGGTGTAACCCTGTGTGATTTGGTCGCTGGGCCGCACGCCGGGCGCCGACGAGGGGATATGGAACAGCTTGTAGTTCCGCCCGGCGAGCTGCTGGATGAATTCGCGGGTCCGGCCATCCGTCACGCGGAAGGCGATGACGGTGCCAAACCCGGCCAAAATGGCGTCGGCGTCGTCTTCGTAGGCGGCGTGCACTTGGGCGTGGCTCTGCATGCCGACGAAGAAGCTCATTTGCGCCTCCCGTCCGAAGTGCAAGCCGTTGGCGAAGTGGTACAGGTGCGGCAGCAGACTGAACTCGTCGATGACGAAGAAGGTGCGCCCGTCGGGGTGATCCCGCCCGAGCGCCTCTTTGATGGCCAGATCCATCAGGATCCGGTACGCGGGTTCCCGTGTTTTCCCGGCCGCCGGGTCGTACTCGATGAAGATGGCTTTGCCGCCCTTGGCGCGCACCGCGCGCAGCATCGAGAAGTCTCCCGGACGCGCAAACGGCCCCACGAACGCCCCCTCGACGGCCTGGTGTAGAAACGCGAGCACCCCGAGCGCCGTCGCCCCGATGGCCGGATCGAGATACGTGGCCAGCGCCCGCCGTCCGGCCTGTTGAAACACGTCATGCAGGGCGGCCCGATCCCGCTCGCGCCACCAGGCCAGCAGCGACTGATTGGTGGTCGCCCCGCCCTGGGCCTCCGCGATGATCCCAAGGCCCGCGCTGAACAGATTTTGCGCCGCCTTTGGAAAAAACGGCTCGCGCGAGTGGCGCACCAGATCGTCGAAGACGATGTGGCCCATTTCCGCCACCAACTCCTCCCGCCGCGCCGGGTCCGTGGCGCGGACCTCTTCGAGGAGGTTCCAGACCTCCTCCTCCTCGCCGGTGGGTGGGGGACCGCCCAGGACATAGTCGCCGGGACACCAAAACCGGCGGACGTAGTCGCCTTTCGTGTCGAAGATGACGAGGACGTCGCGGGGTGTGGCCATCGCGCGCAGCGCGGTGACCAGATGATAGAGGGCGTTGGTCTTGCCTTGCCCGGTTGCTCCCACCAGCAGCACGTGGCGATGCAGCTGGCTTTCCGACAGATAGACGGGATAGCCGGTCTGGGTCGGGATTACCACCGGGCCTCGCGGCAGGGGCGGCACCGACGGCCACAGCGGTAGTCCGTCTGCAATCAGGTGGGTCACATCCACACGTGCACCTCCTTTCAGTCCCGGAGTGTGGCGTCGACGGCCCTCAGCCCCGGCGGCGCTCGGCTCGATACCACCACCAGTAGGCGGCAAACAGCAGCGCCAGCACGACCAGCATCACGGCGGGCTCGCCCTGGAACAAGAGGGCCGCGAGCAGACAGGCGAGTCCCAGGAGAACAAATCCGGTCAGACCCCGAAAGACCCGACCCGCTTGGGCGCTGCGCCAGCCGGTCGGCCCGCGCTCCAGGGGCCGGCGGGCGTTCAGAATGGCGACATAGGCCGCGACCAACCGCGCCGCCGACGCACCGTCCGGCGCCACCGGATCGGCTGGGGCCCCGGACCGCGCCCGCCACATCCGGGCCCGAAACGCGGTGTGGACTTCAAGCAGCGAAGCTCCGGGGGCCAGGCCCAGGTCGTCGTAGCACCACGCCAGATCGGTCGGGGTCGCCTCCCCATCCGCGCTCATCCACCTCACCTCCTCCATGTTCCGGGCGCCTCACCCCGGCTCCCGCCGCGTCCGCCGCGCCGCGCGTTTAGCCGGCGTCACCCTGTCCGGCCAATTCGGCGGCCAGCCGTTGTCCGCTCTCCGCCGCCACCGCCTCCGGGTCCTCCGGCCAGGGTAGGACGATGCTGGAGTAGTACGGATCCAAGGGCACTGCCCGCCGCCGTCTCCAGGTGACCAGCCCGCCCAGGACAACGGCTTGAAACGGACTGTGCAGATCGTCGGGCAAGGCTTCGATGCAATAGATTGTATTGGACGGGCGCGGCGGCACCGGCCCCCGACCTCTCGGCCCCAGGGGGAAGGGGGCCGGCTTGGCGGTCGCGACGGGCAGGACCGGATGCTCGACCGCCAGGCCCGGCCAGTGTTCCACGGCAGCGTGGGGTCCGGGCAGCACATAGTCCACCGCCCGAATGTCCAGACCCTCGGCCAGGGGAACATCCCAGCGGACGTGGTTCGTCCAGCCCCGCCGCCTCACCTGCCGGGTGGCGACGAGGCGGAGCGAGGACAGCAGCAGGGACGCGTGGACATCGCGCGCCTGAGCCGTCCACGCGCCGCGGAAGACTTCACCTTCGGCGAGCCGCACGCCGAGCGCTTCGGATTGCACCGCCGACCGGGCGGCACCGTCCGGCCGATAGCCGGCCGCGCCCCAGCGCCGGAATCGGGCCACGTGAGCCAAGAGCGTGTCCAGGTCGGCATCAGACACCGCCGCCCCCACGGGGATTCCGTCGGCGAGGCGATCCAGGCCCGGCGTCCGCCCTGGTGGGCGGGGGGCCCCGACCGGGTGGGTCACTGGCTCGCCGCCCGCCCAACGGCGCGAAACGGAACCCAGATCATATCCCCGACCCGTCGTGCGGAGAATCAGGGTGCGCACCCGGCGCACGGCCAGATGGTCACGGAGGACGGGCCCTAGCACGTGCCCGACGATGGCTTCGAGCGGTGTCAGGACACACAGGCACCGGGCCAGACCGTCGCTCGGGCCGACGTGATCCCAGCGCGGGACGTGGTCCTCGCGCACCTCCACGGCCGCGATGGCCTCGAGCGGATACTCGACGACGGCGGTCGGCCCTTGCGCATCATGCCGTTCGACAATCAGGCGGCGGGTCGTGCACCACACCCAAACGCCCCCACCCATCTCGTACGCGCTGGCCATGTGCTCGTCAGGACTCGGGCGGGGCCAGGGCGTCCGGGTGGTCCGGCCCTCCCAGTCTTGGCCCGCCGGCGGGGGGAGACCCGCTGTGCGGGCCAGAACGGCGGCGCCCAGGCGGGATGCGAACGCCGGGGCGGCGGGTCCCATCAAGGTAGCCAGGGGAAAGCGGCCGGTGGCATCCATCGGCACCTGGCCGGACGACGCCAGCAGCGCCGGCACGGGCGTGTCGACGACCGGGATCACCACCGAGCGCCCGTCCGCACGGCGGTAATGGATGAGCTCATGCACCGCCTCCAGCGGCACCGCCCAGACCTCATCGGCAGCGCCGCGGCTGTCGGAGCCGCGCTGGGTCCAGACCAAACGCCGGTCCGTCAGGATGAGCTGGCCGGTCTGGGTGTCGCACGCGGCCACGGCGGCCTCGCCGGCGCCGCTCCCGCCGTCGGGCGGACGCGTGGGGATGCCGGTCGCGGGCGGTCGCAGCAGGCCCTCTGGGACGGCATCGGCGCTCGGGACAGCCGGCGCCGACACGGGGTCGTCCTCCTCCAGGACGCGCACCAGCGCCTGCGCCAAGGGCAGTGCGTCGGGGGCGACGGGCAGCACGATGGGAGCCATCTCGTCCTCCATCGGGGGCAGGAGCGACCACGGCGGGGTCCCGCCGCGGGCCTGGCGGAGCAGTTCCGGCTCGGGAGAATGCCGGCCGGGCGGCGTCACGCTGAGCACCGCCGCCAAGCCGGGAACAGCCACGAGCCGGGCCACCACGGGCTCGGGGACGCGGGGCATGTCCCACCAGACGGAGTCGGTCCCCGCGGTCACCCGTTCCGCGACGACCCGCCGGGATGTGACCAGTACCCGCACGCGTTGAGCTCCGGGAGCCTGCCACTCGTGGCGCGCCAACAGTCGCTCGCCCGGGGCCAGTTGGACCGGCGATCCGTCGAGCGCCGTGAGGGGATCACCCCAGTGGCCGCCCGACCGTGCGGTGGCCACCAGGGCGCCCAAGCTTTGCCGCACGTCGGCCGCGTCGTTGGGGTGGACCACCACGGTGGGGTTTCGGAGCGGCGCCGTCAGGTGGGCCAGGGGCGCCAAGCGCTGCTGCTCCGGACCCGGCAGATCCATCGCGTGCCAGCCCCGATGCACGAGCGAAAACTCCACCCCCCGATTGCCGGCGCCGGGCGGGTGAGCGTGGCAGCCCACCCACTCAATCTCCTCCAACGGCACCTCCACCACGTCTCGGGTCCCGTCGACCCGACCGGGTATCGACAGCACCACGCGCACATCAGACAGGTAGAGACGGCCGGCGGGGCCGAGGGGATACACGGCCAGAGGGGCCTCGTCCGGCACCAGATCCACCGGCCACACCGCGCTGCCCCGAGCGACGCCCGGATTCCCCTCTCCGGCCCGAGCGACGCGACGGCCGCGACGCATCGCCAGGATCAGCGCGGTGACTTCTCGGGCGGCGTCGGCGCCCACGGCGGGATCGAGGCCGCAATACACATGATGGCCTGTGAGGTCGCCAAATCCGTACCGTTCGAACCCGCCGATCCGGGAGACGGCGTCGGCCGACGTCAGCACCGGCGGCGGCTCCAGACGGCGGCGGCCGGCTAGCCGCAGAACCACGGGCGCGACGGGACCGGCGGCCCGTGACGTCCAAGTAACCGCGGTCACATCGTCGTGAGCCACGTTCACGGTGTGACGCGCGGTGGTGATCACGACGCGGCGCGTGGTGATCACCATACGGCCCTCCTCCGCGAGCGGCTCCGCCCCGCGCGGGTCCGGTCCCCAGTCCGCGGCGAGTATGCGAAGGACGCGACGCACGGCGTCAGGCAGAATGAGGCCTGTGGCCCAGGGGACCGGCGCCCGGACGGGATAGACGCGCAGGACCTGTTCGCCGTCCCCCAACGGGGAGGGGAGGTCGGGAGCGCGGGAGCCGTTGGGGTGGGCGGTCACCTCGCGCAATGTCATGGGCGCGCCTCCTGTGTTGCGGCCGGGGCCCGTTGGCCGAAAGATTACGACAATGCGGCGGTCGTCGCACACCGACGGCGCGAACGGGGCCCCGAACGGCCGAGGCTCTCCCACCCGCAGCATCACCTCCGCCGGTCGGCGCCCATACCCGCACACGTTGATTTGACACGATTTCGCACGGCCGCGACCCGTAGTCCTACTCCAGTGGGAACTCACCGCAAAATCCATGGGGGCCGCTGCCGGGCTCCGGAGTTCGTTCACCTTGCGCGGTGGGCCTCGGGCTTTGGCTGAAAGAGCCCGCACGGTCTGCGGTTTGGAGCCCGGTTTTCCGCCCGCGGGTCGTGCCCGCGTTGTGGGCACGAAGGACCCGCTCGGCCATAGTTGACGGCTTGGCGTGGAGGCGTTTCCGCTCCAGGTGCACGACACCATCAGGTCCCCAGTTGTCTTCATCACGAACACATAAGCCCGAGCGAGCGGACCGGTCCGGATGAGCGGATTGCTCGGACGATGACTGTATGGTCGCACGCGAACAGGATCGCGCGAGGAGCGTCGGGGACGATCGAGCGTGCGTCATGAGGACTGGGGCATGAACAACGGCGGCAAGGGAGGAATGGATGGCACTCGACGGCCGGTAAGCGGGGCAGTGGTCCGGAAGTGGCCCGGTACGGGGCTCTGGCCGCTAGACGGAGCGGCCAGAGCCGCGTTCCGACCGCTCGAACCGGGCGATGGGCCGATGGGCCGATGGAGGGATTTCCTGGACCTTTTCCCGAACCGGACCGCCGTGCTGCGCTTTGCCGGCGCCGTGGTGAGGGGACAACCCGACGAGTACTGGCTGTGTCCCGCCGACAACTTTTGGCAGGGGATTATCAGCGAACGGCCGCTGGTGTTGACCGGACCCCTCCCACCGACTCCGCGGCCCTGCCGGCGGTACCCTCACGCTGGCCTCGGCAATGTGGGAGGTTCTCTCGGGCCATCGCCGAGCATCGACCCATCGGTGTACGAGCGAGGCCATCGTCGATCGTGAGCCTTCACCCCCGGCAGGAAACCCGCATCGACCTCCCACTCCAGTAGGATCTGAGGCGGTGGCGGCGACACGGGGTGTCAGAATGAAAACGGTGGTGGCACATACCCCCGGGCGATCGGCGGCCACGACGACAATAGTTCGATAAGGCGGGAGATCATGCGTTGCGAAAGCTGCGGTCGGATGGTCGGACCGGATGATGCGTTTTGCAGTGGATGTGGACACCCTGTCGAAGCACCAGCCTTACAAAGAGGGCGAGACGTCACGATTGAGTGGCTGGCGGAGGCGTTGAGCGGCGACGGCTACACCATTACGCGCATCGAGGACGCCAAGCTGCCGACCGTCCGTTGTGAGCATCCCGATCGCTCCAATGTGACCTTTGTCCTCGACACGGAACAGCGCATCATTAATTGCTTTTCCTGGTGGAACACAAAGGGCGGCCGATGGACGAAAGGCGCAATGACCGAGGCGGTGAACCGCGCCAACGGCATCGCCGAAATCTGCAGGTTTTTCGTGGACGAGCAGAACGACCTTGGTGTCGCGTGGTACATTCCGCTGTTTGCGCGGATGGCCCCCGGGGACATCGCCGCGATCACCCTCAATGCCGAGGTGGACTTTATCAAGGCCCTTGAAGGTTCACGGCTGGTCGAGTTTCTGCGTTGACGCGTTGGGGCGAGAGAGGAGTACCGGACGGCGGCCTCCGTGTGTCGCGCGCGCCGCTCCCATTCCAGGCCGCCTGGGCACCGCTGACCCGACGAGGTACGTGCTCCGGTCGGCGCACGCCCCCGCATACGTTGATTTGAGACGGTTTCTCCCGGCGGCAGGCGGTAGTCGGACGCCGGGGGGAGCGCACCGGATGGGCGGGCGCGCCGCCGTCCAGCCCTCCGGGACCCCTTCGTTCACGTCATGACCCTGCTCCTGCAGGGCACCGGAGCGGGTTCCGGGATTTTCCCCCCAAAGAGGCGCGCTCATCCGGGCTCAAACCGGACGTAACGCGGCAGCCGGAGCGCCTCCGGCACGCGTTGCAGAGAGAGCGCCGCATGGCCCCACGGCTCTAGGGGGGTGCCGCTGGGGCTCGGCGGCGAAGTCGCGGCGGCCGGAGTTCTTGGAGGATGCGGGCCAGAGAACACATCGCCGTGCCCGGCGCTCCCGGGCCCATCGTCATGCTTATGCGGCAGGGCGGTGCGCTGTCTGGACCACGACCTCCTCGCCGCCTGGCCCGCCGAGTCGTCGGACACCGAGACCAAGGCACTGCGTCGGTGACACGCGGCCGGCGCTGCCGCGGCGGGCCGGGGCGCGTCCGCTGCCCGGGCGATCTCTCGCCGCGGTGTCCCCTCCCGCCGCCGGTCAAGCGCCTCCGGGGCCCACCCCATACCGTCCGGGATACGTCGCGGGCGTCCCTCGCTGTCAGGCATCACGTTCGTTGACGCCCATTGTCTCACGGTTGCTGACGCGCCCCGAGCACGATGGCGGGCG
>DAHVOH010000079.1 GCA_027318915.1 Clostridiales bacterium | reverse complement strand
CCTGACACAACAGCGACTTAAATGCCGGGAAACCGGAGATCGGATCCACCTGCACCCCGTCGGTGAGCAGATTGACGTCCGCTTGCGGCCATCCGTGGCCCATCTGCACCACCCCGGGCGGTACAACGTCCGTTACCTCCGCCCGCACGAGGATGCGTCCGCGAAGCGTGGAGAGCACCACCTGCTCGCCCGTGGCGATCCCGCGTAGCGACGCGTCAGCCGGGTTCACCTCCAGCTGAGGCTCAGGCAGTTGGCGCTGGAGGGACGTCACTCGGCGGAACTGGGAATGCGTATACACGGGCACGCGGGCGCCCGTCGTCAGTACCAGTGGGTAGTCGGCTGCCAACGCCGGACGGCGCGGACTCTCGGTCGGTTCCCGGTAGACGGGCAACCCCTCATATCCGCACGCCTCCAGGAGGCTGGACCTGATCTCCACCTTGCCGGACGGGGTGTCGAACCCGGTATGCCGATACCCCCACGGCTCGTGCGGCCGAGTCGGGAGGGGCAGGCCTTCTGGGTGGCGGCGGAGCTCTGCCAGGTCGATCCCGCTCGGGGAGAGGATGTCCGCCACTGAGCGTTCGAAATCGCCCTGCCAGAACATATCCCGCAACCCGAGTCGAGCAGCCAATTCGAACAGGATCCACCAGTCCGGCCGGCTCTCACCCCACGGCTCCAGCACCGCCTCCCGATAGCGTACTCGCGCGGCCTGTGGCGAAAAGGGAGGGCCGGTCACCAGGGCGGGTCCCTCCATGTACGTGGCGGCCGGCAGCACATAGTCGCCCAGATCAGTGGTGGGCGTGGGGAAGAAGTCGGTGAACACCAGCAGGTCCAGTTGCGTCCATGCCTCCCGCATGCGCGCCGAGTCCGCGAACATCATCACGTTGGCGCCGATCCCTATCAGCGCTTTGATTGGGTACGGGCGACCACTGACGATCTGGTCGGCGAGGCCGGCCAACTGCCCCTCGTCGGTAACCTGGCTCCAGAACGGGAAGCGCTCGGTCCCGATCCGCGGCGGCAGGCTGGCTAGCCGTTCGCGAAGACTGATATCCCGCAGAGGGGGCGGCTGATCGAAGGGCAGCATGTTACCCCCGGGCACGTCTAGATTCCCCGTCAGGGCGGGCAGAAGAATAATGGCACGGTGGTTCTGCACGCCGTTGGCAGCATGGACCGTCGCACTGGCACTAAACTGGATCTTCGCAGGCTTGATACGTGCCAGGAGCCGGGCCGTCTCCCGGATCTGGTCCGCGGGCACCCCGGTGATCGCCTGTCCTCTCCGCGGGGGAAAGGCCTCCACCAAACGCACGAGGTTGTCAAACCCCACCGTCCAGTCTTTGACGAACGCGTGGTCATACAGACCTTCAGCCACGATCACATGGATGAGGGCCAAGGCCAGGGCTCCGTCTGTTCCCGGTCGCAGTTGGAGGTGCATATCCGCCCGGCGGGCCGTTTCGGTCCGCCGGGGATCCACCACGATGAGACGAGTCCCCCGGCCCTGGGCCTCCCAGAGATTGGCCACCGTCGGCGGGGAAGAAACGGGAGGGTTCGCACTCCAAAGCATATGTAGGCGTGTCGCGGGATGGAGGGCGCCGCTATAGTGGAAATACCGCCAAGCTGGCCCGTAGGTGGCCGCAGCCGCTAACGTGGTCGCCAGAAAGCAACAGCTACTCTCGGTCACGTAGTTGGGCGAACCGAATGCATGCGCCAAACGTTGCACGTAGGGCCTGGGCTCCTGGGTATAGCCGACAAAAAAGACGACGGACTCGGCGCCATACCGGTGCCGGATCTTCAAGAGTTGGGCGGCGATGTCTCCCAAGGCCAGATCCCAGGACACCGGGGCAAATTGTCCGGTTCCGCGTGGCCCGGTTCGCCGTAACGGCCGCCGCAGACGGTCGGGGTGATACACGAATTCCAGCTGGGCCTTCCCGCGTGGACACGGCACCGCTCCGATGTCGACCGCCACCGCACGTCCGTCCTCCACGCGCACGTCCGTGGGACAAAAGCCCGAGGTGCACATCGAGCAGATCGTCCGCTGCACCGTTTCCATGTGGTCCGCCATCCTCACTCTTCCCGCTCGACGCGCTTCGCCCGCGGAGGCCGCCCGACGCACCTTCAAGGCCTGGGGTTCTGGGTGTTGACAGGTGCAAGTGTGGTCCTCATTGTATGACTCTGTCTTCTCATTTCATCATCTTCGATACTGCAGAAGGCTCCGGAAGGTGTCAAGCCCTTTTGGACAGGAAGTGCCATATCACTGAATAGCGGGGTCCCCGCGTGCGTCAATCCATCTGTCGGCGCCTTCCGTGTGTGGCCCTGCCTTGGCGCTTCCACGCTGAGCCTCATCCATGCTTTGCGAACTGTGGACCGGCCTCATTCATCATGAGTAGGGAGTGCAGGGCCCGTCTAAATTCCTGGGACCACTATAGAGAGCGGCGGAGCACAGGAGTGCCTACAGCGTCGGTGCGGTCACGGCACGGCGAAGGCGTCTTTTTAGCGAAGACTGTTCACGGGTTCGGCCCAAAGATATCCGTGGGAGACGGTGTTGAGGACGACCAGTAGCGTCCGGTTGATCAACACCGGACCGCGCACATTGGCGACCGGGCCGAGGCTCTGGCGGGCCAACAGCCGGCCCGCTGTCGACAAAGCATACAAAGTGCCATGCAGGCTGACGAAATACAGTCGACCCTGGGCCAGGACGGGGGGCTTTTTGACCGGGCTGTCGGCGGTAAATCGCCACAGCACGTGACCATTGGTGAGCGCCACCGCAGTTACCGCGCCGTTGATTGCGTTCCCGACATAGGCTGTCGACCCCGCGATCAGCGGAGTGCCCGTGGCCTTCAAGTTGGGCATGGTCCCGCGAGCCAGCTGGCGATGCCAGAGAATGTGTCCCGTCGCGGCGCTTAGCGCAAAGAGATCCGCGTGATGGTGGAGGCTGGTGGACGGGAGAACTTGATCGTGCCGGACGGTAATGGCTGCGGTGAGCAGGATGCCATGAGCGTAAGCCAGAGGTGTGTCATCGACCCCGGCTTGCGCGTTCGGGATGAGGGTCCGCCACGCGACCCGATGGCTCAGGAGATTGATGGCTACAACGGACCCTGGGTCGGCACCACCCACGAACGCCATCGAACCGATGATTCGGGGTCCTGATCGACTGACGTAAGCGTGCAGGGGAACTTTCCACAACATCGCGCCGGTAGCTGCGTTCAGGGCGTAAAAATAGCGGTCCCCGCTGGCCAGATAAACGACCCCATGGGACACCGTGACGGGAGCTTGATCGGCGCCGTCGGTGCGCATGTGCCATAGCAGCTCTCCACTCCGGGCAGAGAAAGCCCACACACCGCTGACGCCGGTGCCACGGGTCAAGTGGCGCGACGTTGGGCTGGGGGAGCGAGGGAAGAGAATGTTACCCACCCCCACATAGACCCGCCCGTCGGCCACAATAGGCTCTGCAAAGGCCGTATTGGGCAACGTGCGCCGCCAAATCACACGCCCGGATGCCGGATCGACGGCCCAGAGGGTGCCAGCCGCCGGATGTGAGGTGCCGGAGACGTCCCCGGACGTCAGGTAAGCCAGGCCGTTCACGACGGGGGTATCACTGGAGACCTTGTAAGGAAACTGCACCACATAGTGAGGTCCTGGCCCCGCGAAAGACGCCGCAACGGCGGTACTGTTATTACTGAGGAGACGGTGGTCAGTAGGCCAAGTGGAGGGCGTGGGACCGATTGCCGCATGCGTGCCCACGAACAGGCGGAGGTGCGCGGCAGCCGACGTCGACACGCCACAGCCTACGATGAGAGCTCCCAGAAATACCACAGACCAAAGACCATAACGTGTCCGCATGCTGTCTCTCCCTCGCGATGGAGGCACACGGTTGGTGCAGTGCAACGGCCTACACCGCGCCCGATTGACCCCCCGGGTTTGGTGAATGCGCTGCTGGGGGCTGCCGTGCCGTCCTCTCGGCGTCGGTTCTTGTCGGCGGCTGTCAGAAAGTATACATGGCATGGACTGGTCAAGCAGCTAGCCTGGACTGAGGCCTAGCTGAATTGTGGATGTCGTTGCGCGCGAACCGGCAAACAGGGCCGGATGCGAACCGCCAGGCGGAATGCGGGGATCACTGCGTGGGACCTTGCCAGCGGCTCGTCGTGGGGGGGACGGGTCGGCCAAAGCGCATCGCCCCCCTTACTTTGCGCCACTCCTCATTGACACAACGTTTCGGCGTCAAATTCGATCCCGTGAACGCGGGGGGCTCCGGGGCAACCTTGCTGGGGATGCTCACTACCAGAAGATCATCGCGCCCACCGACGCAGAGTCTCGCTGCCCGGCGGATCGGACATTACCGAGGTGGCCTGCAAGCGCAAGGAACGTCGCGCGCCGGCTGGGTCGTTCGGGTCACCACCGTTCCATCCGCACCCGAGACCGACCGGGTTGTATACCATCGCCCGCCTTGTTGGATCCGGGGGTAACCGCTTCGGGATGCTCAACATCCCGACGCCCGTTCCCCACTCCGGTCTGCTGCGCCTCTGGCGGACTTGCCGCCGCACCATTCTTGACTGGCCAAAAATATTCAACCGCTCCGATGGTTTGTTGCGTCGTCGGATTCCAGAGCGGACTGGAGAGGACCTCCACTTCCAGGCGCGAGCCGTCCGCAGCCGTCCCGATCACCTGTTGTTTGTGGGCATGGTTTTTCACGATGGTCCAGACCAAGGGACACGCGCCGACACAAAGCGGGCGACCCGCCAGATCCCGATGATTGAGCCGTTGGTCATGGCAACGATGCTGCTCCATTTGAGCCCGGGACCATCCCGTGAGGGCTGCAGCGGCCTCGTTCCACGCCACAATGCGGCGCGCCCGTGTGACCACATACGCTGGAAACGGTGTCCCATAAGCCATCTCCGCAGCTTTCTGTAGGATATCCCAGTCTGCGGAGGGAACCCCCGCATGAGGCACCTCGACCGGGGGCTTGGAGAGCAAGCGCACTTTAGAGGCTGCGGGGTCCGCCTGGGGCCGTCCCAGCAAATAGCCCTGTCCCAATCCAATCCCTATCTGCTGCAGGACAGAGAGTTCGCCCTCGGTCTCGATCCCCTCCGCTACCAAAGTCATTCCCTGATCAAGGGCCAACTCGCGAATGTGCGCCACCACGGACTGCCGGGACGAGTGTCGGTCGATGTCGGCGATTAACAGGCGGTCGATTTTCACGACATCGGGTTGAATCGTCAGCAATAGCCCCAATCCGGCATACCCAACACCATAGTCGTCGACCACGATGCGATAGCCCTGTTCGCGCCAGCGCTGGATTTGCCGGAGACACTCAGGGTTGTCCAGGGTATTTTGGGATTCGGAAATTTCCAAAGCAATGCGCGAGGGGGCCAGTGCCAGGGCGGACGCATTGATGGGCAGGTCAGCGTGGGCCCCGTCAATATTTAAAAACAAAGTTTGCATAGGGGCCAGATGGCGCAACCCCCACCCAATCCCAAGCACGCGGCATCGGGCCTCTAGCGCCGCCTCAAGCCCTTGCTTGCGGGCCGCATCAAATAATTGTGCCGGAGCGGGCCAGCGAGACTGGGGGCCGCCGCGGATGAGAGTTTCATACCCCACCACGTCGCCGGTGGACAGATCAACGATAGGCTGCGCCGCGACCCATAAACCGTCCAAGAGTTCCCGTCCCACTGGTTCCTTCCTCCTTCCGAAGGCTTGGTTCGGGAGACTTCGCCCGCGAGCCACCCTCTGTCACCGTATCACTCGTGATGTGGGAAGCCCCACAAAGAACGCGCTATTTCGACGCGCCTATGGCCACGGATCAGTCAACGTACGGTCGGCTCGCTCGGCCTGTCGCGGCGACACGCGGTGCCGACTGCCGTTCGCACTTCGCGTAGAACGCCTTCGGTCATGGGTGAGGGCCACGCAGATGGGGCGGTCGCCCTCCCAGGATCCGGTTTCGCCCACTGGGGTGGGTCGTGCCCCCAACTACGTGCAGCAGGTCTCGACACCCCTGACGCCACACGGGTCTGCGGTTCAGACGGCTTGCGCCGAGGACTGACGCGAAAACTCCGTGGGAGCAATCGGATGATGGGACGGGAACAGTCCAGAGGGCTCCGAAACCTTCTCCTGAGGAGCGGGGCCCCGCTGAGGCGCTGGGATGCGTGAGCGTGACCTGATACCCCTGGCGCTCGAGTAGCCGCACGACCCGGCGTCATCGCCCGCTTCTTGCCCAGACGGTGCGGCAGATGCGCGAATTGGGTGGCCAGGTATGTATGCCGTTGATGTACCGCCGCCCAGACGCACAGGACCACCACGATCCGCCGGTGGCGTTGGCCCGCCGGGATCCGGGCGGATTGCCGCTTTCCCGCACGGGCGTTCTACCTCGGGACGAGGCCCGCTCACGTGCTCTGATGGGCCGCTGGCGTAAAAGCGGCCCCCCGTCACGCCGGTGGCGGCCACGCAGACGGCACTGGCGGGGGGCCGACCCCCGGGCGGTCGTTAGAAGCGCCGTGGGCGGCCTCCAGGGCCGCCTGTTGGTCGGTGATTGCGCCGCTCCGACGAGCGTTGCGCGGAGACGGCGATGGCTGGCGATCGTCCGGCGCGAGAGGCGTTGGCCAGGGCCCTCAGGGTTCCCCAGGGGCAGTCCCATCCACTTGGCTAGGGCGGCGGGACTCCGCAGCGCGGCTATCGTCGGCCCCTCTTCTCCAGAATCTCCATGGCGGTCCATCGGTCCACCCCGGGGAGGCTCTCGCCGAGGGTCCGGGTCCCCTGCAGCGGGGCTATCCGCTGCGCTACTTCCCTGTCCAGCGTCGGTCAACGTGGGGACGCTGCGCGTGCCAGAGACGCCCAGCACGTTGCGGCCGGCGGCACGAGCTGGATGTGGGTCCCGTCGAGACCCCGATGGATGCGGTTGACCTCCCGCGCCCGCTCTTCGATTGGGGACTTCCGGTGCCGGGGGAGTTCCCGCAGCTCGCGCGGGGCCCGGTCCGGAGTGAAACTGGGCTTCAGGAACCCAGGCTGGAGCAGATCGGCGATCCATGTGACATCCTAGACATCGGTCTTGCGGCCCGGGCCGTCCTTCGCCGACGGGGATCCCCGTCCTGTTGTTCCTGGGGCGGGGTACGGCAACGCCCCATGGACAACTAAGTCATCTTACCGCCAGAGATTCAGGCACGACTCTCTCCCTCCGGCGAGAGAAGGCGCGTTGTTGAAGTCATCGCGATCACGACTTGCGGCCTCTCACACGGGGAGACGCATTGGCGGTACGGGGCCCAGGGGGTTCGGTGACGCTGGCCCAGTAGCCCACAATGTTCTCGCCGGCCTGGACCGGCACGATCCATTCTTCGGCCCACCATCGGGAGCCGTCGGGACGCCGGTTTTCCAGATGGCCGTGCCAAGGTTGACCGGTGTTGAGGGTGCTCCAGAGTGCGCGGTAGGTGTCGGGAGACGTCTCGCCAGCGCTGTTGACACCGGGTTCCCGCCCAACCAGGTCATCCCAGGAACGGCCCGTCAATTGTTCGTAGGCTGGATTGACGGCCACAATGCGACCGGCCGCATTGGTGAGCACGGCCGCTGTCGGCCAGTATCTCCACAAGGCGCGGGCAGCGTCCCCCAGCCATCCGAGATGGGCGCCAGGAAGAAAGGGGTCGTTACGGGCGGGTGCACCCGATGTGGCGGCGACGCGATTCTTGCCTTGACGCTTGGCGCCGAGCAGTTCTTGGTCGGCGGCGCGTGCGGTGCAGTCGGACAACGGGCCCATGGCCCATCCCATGGAGACCCCAATACGGAAGGTTCCCTCCGCCAACTCGTAGGGAGAGCCCGAAATCGCCTGATGTAGACGACTTACCACCGCGGCCGCATCTTCGGTCCGGACGCCGGGCATCCACACGGTAAACTCGTCCCCCCCGGGGCGAACCAGGGCATCTTCGGCCCGCAACTCCCCACGCAAGCGATCGGCCACTTCGCAAAGCACCTGGTCGCCGATGTGGTGGCCCCAAGTGTCGTTGAACCACTTGAAGTCGTCCAAGTCGCACGCCACCACCAAGCCCAGCCCCCGTTCTAGATCGCTGAGCCGACTAACGTACGTCTGCAGGCCATGTCGCGTCAATGCACCTGTCAACGCATCGTGCTCGGCACGAAAAATGTCGAGAGCCCAGCGCTGTTCCCGGCCCGCCCGGCCCAAAAGGTACCCGGAGGCCGCAATCGCTACGACCGCGGATGTCCAGAGGTCGCGCGCGGGATCATGGTTCATCACCATGTTGAGCAATGCGATTGTGGCGATGGTGACGTATAATCCGAGTTGCCACCGGAAGGGCCTCGCCGCGTTCCATTGCAGGATGCCCGTAAGCAGAACCATCATCCCCAGTTCCACCGCACTCCGCGGCGCCAACCCATGACGGCCTGAAACCAATACGACGGTCACTGCCCACATCGCCACGCTGCCCACCAAATTCCAGCGTGATCGGGGGATGAGGTACCACATGCTCATCAAGACCACGATGAGGACTCCGTACGGCACGTCCTCCGGTCCCCAGCGCGCGACGGTGAAGAGCATCAGCGGCACGCCAAGGGCTAGCATGATCCGACTGCCCTTCTCGGAGCGGCGTCGGACCGCCAACACCTCCCATTCCCACAGTCCCACCAAGAGGCCGGCGAGGAGTAGGCCGTAGACGGTCCATTGAAGCCAGGTTGTGACAGGTGCCAACATTCCGGCGGTACCTCCCCTCGACCCTCGGTTAGAGTGAGTCTAGACCAGTGACGGGGCGGGCGCCAAAGTCCAGAGACGATTTCCAATAGAACAGGGGGACGGCGGTGTCGGTTATCCCGGCGTCGGCTTCCGGAGACCAATTACGCACCTTCGGGAGCAAATGGAGTCTGCTGAACCCCATGATCCCACACGCGGGTCTGTGCGCACTTTAGGCTCGGGTTAGAGTACTCCATACTGAAAGGACTGGGCTAGTCATGATGAATGAGCCGCGATGATGTCCCCTCGCGTGGTGGAAAAGACTTCCCAGGGTCGTGAGACCATCGTTAGTGTGCCATCAAACCCGCCGACGTGTCGACGGCGGGTTCGGTGGTGGACTCTCCCGTGCGTGTGGCCATCGACTCCTGGCTAAAGTATCGCCGGGGTGCCGCGGCCCCTCATCATGCTGTTCCATCAGCACCGCACCGGGCAACCACAGCGCCGCCGCGCGGTTCGGGAAGATGCCGACCCCGTTCGGACGGCGCCCGATCGCCCGGTTCAAATGCTCCCAGGGGTTGGTTGAATGAATTGGCCGCTCATGCTCCGCCGGAAAGCTCATGAAGGCCAGCCGGTTGTCGGCCCTGTTTCGGAGGCTGATAGCCGCTGGCGGAAACCGGCTCTGGGGGGTCTCCGCCCCCTCGATGAGCGGAACGAGCGCGGTCGACTTGTCGGAATGGACCATGATCGTCCGCACCGGCGTCGCCCCCAGGACCTGCGCGGACTGGGGCACCGTCCCCAGCAAGTGCCGGAGGGTATGGACGGGACACCGTTGCCAACGGGCCCCCTGGAACACCGTCTGGATAGCCTGGTGCAGTGCCCGGTGCGTGTCGCTGACGACCGGCTGGACCCCCGTCAGCCCGCGGTTCACGGGACCCCGGAAAGAGAGCGTCCAGCAGTCGGCGTCCTCGCGGGGGCCCACATCACTGCCCAAGACTTCTTGGTTCCCTTGCGCATGCACTCTCGTGGCCACCCCCATGGCTTGGACCCTTGCGTCCCCCTGGCGGGTACTTACCCTCAGCACAGAGGCTTTTTGGACCACGGCTGTCAGGGCGTGTTCGTGGGGTCGCCGGCGGGGTTCGAGAAAATGCGGGAAATCGCTACCCTGGCGAAGCTTGGGAATCTGCAGCGGGACGGTTCCGACCCGCCTCTCCCCGTCTCGACCGCAGTGGCCGTTGCGCGGAGTGGTGCGCTCGTCGCGGTCCGCGCCCATGCGCGCCACGACGTCCGCTGCCATGAGTGCCTGCAGAAGCCGTACCCACGTAGCCGGAGACACGCCGTTTGGTCAATCCCAGCCTGGCGCCGGAGGTCCCCCGTGTTATACGACCCGCCCCTATCCCGTTCGGACTCCTTTCCAAAGGTCGCCGCAATCCCTCGTCATGAACTCGTCATGAAGAAGAAAGCCGTGGCGTTAGGGCAATGTCGCGGACAGTCCGAAAGAGGGATGGTTCTACCATTAACTTGGCGAGGTGAATCTGTATGGCCCAGCCGGTTGATGCCGAGGGTAGAGCGCGGGCGGGGGCCCTGGTTGTCCGCGAGACGAAGGCCGCCTGCGTGATTGCCGAAGAACTCGGGGCGCCGTCCAAGACGCTCTACCCGTGGCCGGCGTCCGGACGGCTGCGCGCGGAAGATCAGCCGGTCCGCCCCTGCAAGGCCGGATCCAGGATCGCGAAGAGGAGAACGCGATCTTCAAAAAGCGATGCGCCGCGTGGCCAGCGGCAAGAAGTAAACTGCCGGTTCATTCATGACGGCCAAGTCGGCGGGGATCCGGTGGCGCACTGTCGATGCACCTGCGCCAAGGCTTTCGCCTGGTCGAGCAAGTCGACGCCCTAACTCATGTCCGCCGCGAGCTTACCGCCCAAGACCGTCTAGTAAAGCGTCCAGGGCCGGCCCGCGTTGACCCAGCCGGACGTTCCCTCCTTAAGACTCCAGGCAGTCCGGCCGCGGGTCCGGAGATACTGCGCGGCGTACTGGCTTCGCACACCCACGGCGCATACGGTGAGCACCGGTCGGCGGTCGTCATCGAGCGTGTCGAGCTGGTCGAGGGGCGTCAGCACGGCCCCGGGGAGGTGGCCCCGTCGATACTCTTCGGGCGTGCGCACATCGATGACGCGCACCTTCCCTTCCGCCAGCAGGCGCTCCGCCTCCAAAGCTCCCATTTCGAACACCGGCGCGGCATCGCTCGGCGCTTCGCTCGTGGGAAGCGGCACGCCGCAGAACCCCTCGTAATCCACAAGTTCGGTGATGGTGGGATGCTCGCCCGAGACCGGGCAGAGAGGGTCGGCCCGAAACGGTATCGCGTGCCAGCTGCTCCGGATCGCGTCGTAGAGGAGAAGCTTTCCCGGTTCGTCCGGATAAAGACCGACCAGGAGCTTCAACGCCTCGACGGCCTCCATGCTGCCAAGCACCCCGGCCACCGCGCCCAGGATGCCGGCCTCGGCGCAGCTCGGCACGGTGCCGGGCGGCGGTGGAGTTGGAAAGAGACATCGGTAACATCCGTGCCCGGGTCGGAAGACGGCAAGCTGCCCCTCGAAGCGGAGAATGGCGGCATCCACCCATGGTTTCCCGGTCAAGACCGCCGCATCGTTCACCAGATACCGGGTGGGAAAATTGTCGCTCCCGTTCACGATGAGATCGTAGCCGGAGAAGAGATCGAGCGCGTTCTCCCGGGACAAGAACTCCCGGTGCTCTACGACCTCGATGTCGGGATTCAGCGCGCGAAGCCGGTCTTTGCCCGACTCGGTCTTTGGCCGCCCCACATCCGCCGTGGCATGGAGGATCTGCCGGTGGAGATTCGTGGCGTCGACGCGGTCTCCGTCGAGCAGCCCAATGGTCCCCACGCCCGCCACCGCCAGATACGTGGCCGCCGCGGACCCGAGCGCTCCGGCCCCGATGACCAGGACGCGGCTTCCCGTGAGTCGGCGCTGGCCCTCGATTCCCACCTCCGGCAGCACCAGCTGGCGCTGATACCGTGCCATCTCCCGCGCGGAAAAGGGCCGGCCGCGGTCTCCCGTTTGGTTCATAACACGCGCCTCACTAGCCACCCGATACGGCTCGGAGCACCCACACCACCTCGCCGTCCCGGAGCTCCTCCTGGACCGCTGACGCGGTCGTGCGGCGCACGCCCCCGACAAAGACGGAGATGTGCTGGCGGAAAGATCCGTCTGCCTCCGTGAGCCAGTGGCGGATTCCCGGATGCCGGACATCCAGTTCGCGGACGATGCCTGAAAGGGACCCGGCGGAGAGCTCCACGACGGACGGCGCGTGAAATTCCGCTGCCAGGTCGCCCGGGAGATGAACGGTGATCATACGGGGGTGGCGACGACCGAGAGCACCCGCGGCAGATGGCGTGCCACCTCGACCCAATGCTCGCCTTCGTCCGCCGACGCATAGACCTCGCCGGAGGTGGTCCCGAAATAGAGCCCGAGGGCCCTCTCACCGTCGCTCGTGAAGGCGTCTCGCAGCACGCCGCTGAACACGGCCTCGGGCAGTCCCTCATGAAGTCCCGTCCAAGTCGATCCGCCATCGGTGGTCCGAAACACCCGCAGGACATTGTCAGGCACCCACCGGGGCATCGCACCCGAACTCACCAGCGGGACGACGAAGGCCCGGTCGGCTTCCTTCGGATGCGCGACGAGTCCGAACCCAAAGTCGTCCGGCAGCGGCTCGCCTACGGAATTCCAGGTCTCGCCGCCGTTGTCGGACCGGTATACGCCGCCATGATTCTGAAGCCACATCCGGTCACTCTGGGCCGGGGTGACCGCAATCCGGTGGACGCACTGGCCGGAGGCGGGATACTGTTGGTCTTCGGGCAGAAAGTCGGCCCGGACACCCTGGTTGGCCGGCCGCCACGTCGCGCCGCCGTCGTCGGTGCGATAGCATCCGCCGGTCGAGCACGCAATGTAGAGGCGCTCCGGGTCAAAGGGATCCGGGGCGATCGTGTGAAGACACTTTCCGCCGAATCCCGGACCCCAGGTCGGATGGGTCGGGTGGGCCCGCAAGGACGCCACTTCGCTCCAGGTGTCGCCGCCGTCATCGGAGCGAAAGAGGCCGCTCGCCTCCACACCGGCGTAGATGCGGGTCGCATTGACCGGTCGGATGGACCAGACGCGGGTCACCTTCTCCTCGTCGTCGGGCCCATATTCCAGACCGCTGCCACCGGTGTCCCAGGTCTCGCCCAAGTCGCGGGAGCGCCGGATGGAGGGGCCGTAAAACTCGTTATTGACGGCCGCCATCAGCGTTTCGGAGCGGCCATTGTACGCGCTCGTATAGATGGCGTTTCCCGCCAGTACCGGCTCCATAGCCGTCCAATTCGCCCTATCGGCGGAACGGAACCGAAAGAGCCCCTTCACGGTCCCAACCGTAAGCAGCACCCGGGCACTTCCCTTCAAATTTCGTGGGGACGGGAATAAGGGGCGACGAAGGTGTACTCGTCGAAGATGTGGACTCATTGTAGCATCTCGTAGAGGGTTTCGTTAATCGAGGCACCTTGGGGCATCTCTGGCATCCTCGGGGTCTGAACCGAAGAGCGGGCAGACTATAGTCGCGTCCGGCACCAAGCCCC
>DAHVOH010000078.1 GCA_027318915.1 Clostridiales bacterium | reverse complement strand
ACGGAGGCGAGCACGATGGACAACCAGGATGAGAAGATTGCGTTTCAACAGGCCATGGACATTCTGCGTCAACTGTCCTTCAATGAGACGGTCCAGGGAGATCCCTTCTGGGTGATTGCCGGGGTCGTTGACGGAGAAGTAAATCAACTGTGGACGGCCCCCGGCAATCAAACGCTCGTGCCGTTGTTCTTGAGTCGCGACAACGCCGCGCGGGCCGCGTCCGTCGGTTTCGCATGTTGTCGATGGGCCAACGGGGAACATGCCTTAAGTGGGCAAAGGCTCTCCGTCAAACAAGCGCTGGCGCGCCGCCGAGAGCCGCCCCACACCCACCAAAGCGCCTTGGGCGGCATCCCAATCCCAGAGCGTCGTCCAACCGCCATTCCTCAGGGGCTCTACCACGCGTGTTACATGCCGGCCCGTTGTGGGGTCAGGGCCGCTGACCTCCACCAATAGGTCCAAGCCGGTGCCCACCGCCTCCGCAACCTGCGCCTCGGAGATCGCGAAGCCCCGATTCCGCACGCTCCACTGAAAGCGGGGCACCACGTATTCCAGGCAGTTCATGCCGGAAGCCGCCAGTATGCCCATAGGACCTTGGATCTCTTCTAAGAAGGCCAGCCCATCGACTTCCGTAATGTCGCCGACAATCAGGCGGTTGGGGAGAGTGCGGCGCAGTACATCCAGCAAGGCGGGGCGGTCGAGTCGCAACGGCGGCGCCTCGTCTGCTCTGACAAGACTGACCACATGAGGCAATAACCGCCGCAGTTGGAGTTCATCCACGTCTTGGAGGACCAGCAGGACATCGTCGGGAGAAATCCCCTCATTGGCCAAGGCGCGAAGCAGAGTGGTCTTGCCGCTGGCGTGTGGACCTACCAGCAATACGTTGAAGCCGGCGCGAACACACTGGGCAAGGAACGCAGCCGCCGGCTCAGAGAGCATGTTCAAAAGCACAAGGTCGTCCAAAACGTAGAACGCGGATTTATCAGCAGGAATGGGCGGAGCCGCCTTCAGCAGGCGGGAGGCGTCCCAAGCCCTCTTCTCCTGCAATACCGGAAACACTACACAGGGCACGGAAACCTCGACAGGCGCCACCGTCCCGATGAGCGCCGGCACGCCAGCCGCCTGGAGCACCGGGATCATCGTGCCCGTATCCCTGCGACTCATATCATCCCAGATCAAAAGCACATCGCGGTCGCACGCCCCAGCCAGCCACTCCGGCAGTCCCGCCGCCGGGTCAAGTGCCTGAAGCTGCGCGTCCGTGACGCCTATGCGTGTAACTGATCCCCCGGCGTGCGCGGCGTCCACCAACCGTTGCTCGGCAGGCAGAGCGCACTCAACGAGCACGCGGCGTGGAAACCGGTTGGCGCGGTTCAACACGCCCAGTGCCTCAATAAGACCATGCGTCGCACCACCTCCAACAAATTGATTGGCCACTACGACAGGGAAATGGTCAATAGCATGAAGAATCAAGGACGAGTGGTCCATCGAAGAAGGCCTCCCTTAGACTAAATGGGCAGGGAAAGTCAGAGCGTGGAGCCGCTACTTCTTGGGCGGGGCGGACAGCATCTTTGACCCGAACGCGAGGGGATGGAGTGCCCTGGATGCAGGTCGTACCTTCGCAAAACAAACAAGGCTCCCCAGCCAGGCGGAGCCGCTGGGTTCTATACTGGATGCATGCAAACCTTCTGGATCAGCGTCGGCCAAGACGTGGCCGCCAACCTCGTGACCCTTGTCATCGTAGGCGGTCTCGTCATGGCAGCGTCCTTTACACGAGTGGCCGGATTGCCTCGGTGGCCCCGCCGTTGGATGGCCCCGACGAAGCGGGTCTATCGGCTGGACACCCCGCCGCCCGAGGGGTGCACGCTCGTCCCAACGACTCCGTTTCGCAACCCGGTGCGCGGCGATGAACGACAGCGCCTCGTGGATTGGTATGCGCAGCGCATGCACACCGCCCCCACGAACGGCGAGGTGATGCGCCTCGACGGCATTCAGCCATGGACCCTGTCCGCAGTGGACTTCTACGATTTTCTGTCCACTAACCTGACCGCATTCGGCAGCAACTGGCCCTCCGCCTCCTGGGCGCAACACTGGCAGTCTTGGTGGCACTGGTGGGGCGTCTTTCCACTGGTCCAGCGCGTTCGCGGCACGACAGGTATGCCGCAATCCGGCGAGGAAGCCCTGATGAACCAGCACCTCGCGAATCCCCTAGCGGTCAGCGTCCTCTTGCAAGACTGCACCGGGCGATGGGGAATCGTGGTGCGCTCCCAAGACGTGGCCGTCGCGTCCGGACAGTGGGCCACGACGGTGGCCGGCACGGTGGGGCGCCGCGATCTGGCAGACGCCAATCCCGTGAGAGCCTGTGCGAGCCGAGAAACCTTGGAGGAAATCGGGTTAACGCTAGAAGCGTGGCACTGGGACGGACTGGTCGTCGCGCGTCAGAAAATGCAGCCAGTCGCCCTCGTATCGGGCCGGGTGGCACGCACGTGGGAAGAACTCTTGCCGCTCATGCGAACCGCGCGGGACTGGCACTTCGAGAATGCCGCCTTCTATGCCGTGCCGCCCGAGTGCCTGAAGGCGCTGGCGCGCCAGGTGCGCCTCACCGATGCCGCCGCCTATCACTGCCACATGCACGCAACGCCGTCCGCCTCAGTCCGCCGCATCCACCTCCAACGCTATCGCCTCACCGCTCCCTAACTCTGCAGTAACCACACGGACCCCCAACTCCGTGAGCAGATCGCGGGCCTCACGGACCCAGTCCTCCAACAGACGCCGCCGGAGCCACGCATCCACGGCCGCCAGGGCCTCCTCTTGAGGCCGGCCAGCGTCATGAACCTGGCGATACAGACCCCAGAGGGCTTGCGCGTCGGGATCCCCGCGTCCCGTCAAGTCTGCGGCCACGCCATCACCTCCGTGCCAGTGCCTTAAGTGCAAGCAGGAGAACCGGACGGGGCGGGGAGTGCAACCGGCTAGCGGCGGCTCCCGCCCACAAACAGCATCAGGAAGTACATGAACAGGTTCACCACGTCCAAGGCCAGATTCAGGCCCAGATAGGCGGCCAACCCGTCGTTCGGGCCATAGGCCATGGCCTGCCGCATGCGGGAGAAGTCGACCACTAGGTACAACTCGAAGACGGCGATGCCAATCATGGACCAAATCGGCGACAGGACGAGCCCCGTGGCGGCGCCCAAGAACATCGCCAGCAACTCCGTGATGAGCAACCCCGTGAGCCCGACAAACGCCAACCCCGACAACTTGCTCAGATCCCAGGGACTCACGAAGGCGATGGCCGCCGTCACCACCACGGATCCCGCGGCGGCGACGCCCGCCGACAGCACCGCTGCTGGCGAGGCGGCAAGCCCATGGGCCAGCGCCATGCCGAGGAAGGGGCTCACGACCAGCATCATGACGGCGCCCAGCGCCAGTTCCTGCGTGACGTGGCCAATCGCCCGACTCATCGCCGAGGAAACGACGAACAAGAGCACGAAGAAGGGCAGAAGCGCCACAATGCCGGACCCGGCCACCACCCGCGTCAGTCCCGAGGCGTTGGCCGCCACTGCGCCACCTGCGGCCACCAGCAGGTACAGGCCCATGTACAACAGCGTAGAGCCCATCAGGCTCCCGGTGAGCGACCACGTGGACCCGTACCGGCCAAAGTAGGCATTGCGGAGTTGGGCGGGGCTGGGAGCCCGGGATCTCGAACGACTAGCCACAGACCCCAACCTCCTCTTGAAACGCTACACGTGTGGTGCATCGAGACAGCCGCTCCCAGGGGGAACCTTGACCATGGCGGGCGCAACGATGAGCGCCGCGGCTGAGGGCTACGAATCGGGCTCGACGAGTGTCCGAAATGCGTTGGCCCAGGAACCGATCGCGGTGTACAAACTGCCGAACGAATGGGGGGAGGGGGCGGCACCTCCGGCCGTCTCCCCCTTCCGGCAAGAGTCGTGGCTACAGGGACTGGGTCCACAGTTCGGCAGGCACCTCGCGACCTCCCGCAGCCAACATAACGAGCAGTGAACGGAACGTGGGTTCCGACAACCGCAGGCGGGCCAACGCCGCCACGGCCGCTTCTGCCGGCGATTGCTCGCCCGGCGCGTCGTAGGCATCCGCCGCCGCCTGGTACGTGATGTCCCACATGGGATCGGTGTGCGAAGACATTCTTTCACCTCCTCTCGCGTCGGCCGAGCCATGCCTTAAGGCAAGACCCCCGTGCCTGCCCTCGCCATCAACTGATACGCTCGGTGAAAGGTCGGGGGATCCTCCGGGGTACTCTCGGCAATCACCGTCGCGAACACATGGCGCAACGCCTGCCGCTCATGGGCACCTATCGCTTCCGCGCCAAATACCTCCTGCAGTGTGTCCAACAGACGATCAAGATCAGTGCCGTTGTTAGCGGCCAACAGAAACGGGGGCCAGGCGGCGCAACCGCCGGACGCGGAATCGAAGTGGATGACGGTCTCGGAAAGAGTGTCGCCGTTCGGAAGCATACAAGATCACTCCTTTTTGGCCTGGAAACTCACGGTCATCGCGCTCGGGCGGCCGAAGACCTAGTCGGTCGACCCCGTCGAGGCGGCGGGGCGAAGGGCCGCCCGCCACAGACCAGCGCAACGGATGTCCGCGTTAGCGCTCCAGGGGCGGCCACGCATAGACCACATTCCAAGGACCGGTGGTCTGACCGAGTCGGGAGTCCAACGCCACCACCGGCACATCGTCCTGGCCCTGCGCGACGAGAGCGCCGTCCGGCCCTACGGCGGACCACTGTACGGCACCGCCCTCCGCGCGGCGGAGTGTGACCCACAACACGGCGCTGTCTGGGCGGAAGGGCCACCAGTCAGCGTGTGGCAATCCCTCCTCCCGAGTCAGGAGAGACCATTCGATGGCCAGAACCCCGGACGTCAACCGTGGCCACGTCTCCGCAGGCCAAGGCGTCCATTCATCGAGGAGCCACAAGCGCTCCGCAGCCCTCGGCACCGCCGCCCAGGATCGTGGATCCCGGTAGTGGTTCTCAGGCCACTTCCACCACACAAAGGGCGTCAAGCGTTGGGCCGCACGGGCGGCTAACCACTGCAAAACACGGCTCTTGGCGGTGCGCCGCTCGCCCGCAAGCACCACCCAGCGAGAGCCGGGCTGCGTCACCCACTCCTCAATCAGGTCCACGATGGTGCACGACCTAGAACCCGGTACCATGTCAGCGGAGTCTTTCCCGCAAACGGAGGGCGTGTGATGGAACGAGGGACACGACAAGAATTGGCCAGTCTCCTGATCCAGTTGTGACATGACGAAACCTCCTCAATACAGTTGGGACCATGGCTCCTTGCGAATTGGTGGCGTCTCCCCCCATACCCGGGGGACCACTGGGACGACGGCATCACCCCCAAAACAGCGTCATCCTTAACCGCAATCCAGGTACCGCTAGATGCGTTGTACGGCACAAGTTGGCTGTTCGAGCCAGCAGAACGGTGGCCGCGCGACGAAGACCACTGGCAACGCGTGGCGAATTTGTTCGACAAGCCAGAGGCCCAACCCCGAAGCGGATGGTTGGCCCGGGAACCGATCACGGTGTGCAAACTGCCGAACGAAAGGTTTTGGTTGGAAGACGGGTGCCGTCGCGTCTACGCGATGTGGATTTTTGGCGCCACAAGCGTCCCGGCATTCGTGATGGGTACGCTCGCGTGATCTATCCGCAAGTACGGAGGCGAGCCCCGCCCGCCTCCGCCTTCTTCTTTGGACTATGCCCGCCCTACGGTCCCACCGCAATCGGTACCGGGCAACACCCTTCGTCAACCCGTTGGGGCTGATCCACGACGCCTAGGGTTCCTCACAAGGTGGCGCACGCCGTTGTCCCAATGGTATATTTCCCGGATCCGGCCGCCGCGTTCGACAAACTCCCAGAGACCGTGCATCAGGACTTCGTCGACAGGTTCGTTGGCGTCGGGGCCTGACAAAGAGTTAAGAGCATCGGTGTCCTTCACAATTCATCCCTCCTTAGATGAGCACAAGCAGGCCTCGGCCCTGAGTCGGGGGATGCGCGCCATGACGCCTCCCCATCAGTCACGGCCGTCGTCGCAGGTGAGTCGGACGCACGTTCCGTGTCTGGGGATTCGATCCGGACAGGCTCGCCCTCCGCGAGCAACTCCGCCGCCGTGCGCGTGTAACCACACCGAGTCCGGCCGATGAATAGTTTCGGGACGGGGGAAGAGGAAGGGAAAGGGGAAGCGGAAGGGGCCGCCAGCTCCGTCGTGGTCGAAGATTCGGACAGCATGATGCTGCTGAGAAGCCCACCGCCTGTGTTATCCGGGCCCAACTCTACCCAGTCAAAGGCTTCAGGGCCGCGCACCTCGCCCATGATCAGAGGGCGGCCCGGATCCCAGAATTTCTCCTGCAGCGTCGGCTCCGGCATGTCGCTCGTGTCTTTCGTGTCCTTCGCCAATTGTCCACTTGCTTTCACCGGGGAACGACACTCCCCGTCCGGCGCGACGTACAGATCGCCGAGACGGAACTGGTGCCCATCGCCTTGCTGGGCATACAGGAAATGATTCGTCTGACAGATGACGGCGTTCGTGGCGGGCGGCACATCGTCGAAGACCGATGCCGTGATGTCGCGTAGGCGAGTGCCCAGCGCCCGCTGGTATCGAGACCGCCCCCACCGCGCATGGATCGTTGCGACCTCCCACCGCCCGTCGCCCCGTGGGCGACACAACACGGTTGGGCTCGAATACTTCTGGCCACGCGCCTGAACAAACAAGCGGCGGACCAACGTTGCCGCCCCGACGGCACTTCCCACGACCCGCACGGTCTCTGACTGCGTGGCCGGAGAATCCTCGACAAACAGCAAATGATAGAAACCCATCGGCGCTCATCCTTTCTATCAGACCGTGTGGGCAAAAAGGGGGAGGCGGCCCGCCGCCTCCCACTTCAGGCTGCTCGGAACACCGAATCGGATCGGTTAAGGCCCCACCGCAATCGGCACGGGGCACGCCACCGGGTTGTAGACCGGTTCTGGGAAGGGAGCCCCCTGCACCTGGTACGGCGCAGGCGGCATGTACGTCAGCGTCGGCCCACAGATAAGCAGGAACCTGCCACGCGGGACTCCTCGAACCCTCTCATCGAACTGAGAAGGAATGTGGCAACATCGTGGCGAATCCGCCGTCACCGGGTGGAAGTCGCCAACAACGAGCCGGGGACCGAAGATGGCGCTGCAATTGCTGGGAGGAACGAGTCGTCAAGCGTCCGGACAGGAGGCGCTGGCACCACGGGAATACCAACGGATGCGCATGGTGTCTGGTCCGGCGACTGGGCGTGCCCTCGACGGTCGCGATGCCGGAAACACTACGTACGGAACCGAACTCCTTATCGGAGTGGTCGTTGCTATGAGTGCCGGCACCCCCGCTGCACGGAGGACCGGAAGCACTACGCACGCCTCAGTTCGGTCAAGGTCGTCCCAGACCAACAGCGCATCGCGGTCGCGTGCGGCGTCCAGCCAATCTGGAAGGCCCGTATTCGAGGCAAGTGCCAGAACCTGGGCGCGCGACGCCGTAATGTGCGTGACAGATCCCCCGGCGCGGACGGCATCAACAAGCCGCGCTTCGGCTGGTACGGCGCACTCGACGAGAACGCGGCAGGGAAACCGCTGGGCAGCGTTCAACACGTGCAGGGCCTCAATGAGACCATGCGTTGCGCCGTCCCCCAGAAACCGCTTGGCAAGCACGACAGGAAAATGGTCGATGGCATCGAGAACTGATGGGGCGGTGTTCATCGAAGTGAACCTCCTTTACAGATGAGGAAGAGAGGGTTGGAAACATGGACCACTGGTTGCCGCCAACTGAGCTTGTGATGGTCATGAGCGGAATCGACGCTCCGGACGAATTCATGGAACTGCTCCGGACTAACCGCTCACGATTGTTGGAGGTGTTGGACGTGGCCGAGTTGCCGGATGAAGACACAAGGATTCATCATTGGGTGGGTCTCCTTCTGCCAGTCGGTGAAGCGCAAGAAGGTGCCGCCTATATCCTTTGGAATACAACGGTTGAAGGGATCACGCCCGGGTATCGAGGTCGGGGCCATCAGTTGTACCTGAGGTTACGACAGTTTCTGCTTCGCGAACAGATCCCGTGTCGCGAAGTCCACCTCCGAATGACCAACAGGGAGATCGGTTTGAAAGCAACCGTGGAGGAGCATCTGGGCCCAGCCCACGAATGGCTGGCAGCGGTCTGGGAAAGCGACCACGACGCCTAGCATTACGGGAGGCGGCCCCGCCGCCTCCCGCTTCAGGCCTCTCAGGACTCTGGATCGGGTCGGTTACGGGCCCACGGCAATCGGAACCGGACACGCCAGCGGGTTGTAGGCCGATGCAGAGACGGATTCGTGATCGGGTTATCCCAGCCTAAGCCGACGAGCCTCACGCGACGGGTGGCTCTGCACCCGCGACCCGTGCGCGCTCGTCCGGCGATAGGGCAGACCAGTGTTTGTATCGACCCGCCGCGGCAGGAATCATCGACAGACGTGCCACCGGACGGCTAGCTTGCCCACCCGGAAACGCCGATACAAGCCCGATGACAGTGTCGGAATCTCCAGGCGCGTCTCCTTCGAGGATCGCCCAAGCGGCGACTCGGAATACCACCGGGGCGGGCGGATCGCCTTCTTGCACAAAGAACCAGTCGGTGGCCGGGCACAATGCCTTGTAGTGTGTTGCCACAAGCGGCTCCTCCTTCCAGAACGACGCTGATGTACTCAGTGTCCTGGCAGCAGAATAGACCGCTGGCGGCAGCAGTTAAATGTCTTGTACCCAGTTCTGGGCCACTGTGGCGAACTCCTGACTGCTACGTTGTGAGGGAGCGCCCGGCACGTGCAAGCATCGCGAGCACCGAATCCACCGTTTCTGGCGGGAGATCCATTGCCCTAAGGGCGAATGTGGCCGCGACCGTCGGCGTTCGGTCACCAGGGTGATCATACGCCTGGACGGCTGCCTGATAGGCAATGTCCCACATGGGATCGGATTGCGTCGTCATCGAAATCTCACCTCCTTTCGTCGCAAACGGCGCGCCTGCGTAAGCGGAACCCGCGCGAGGGGAGGCGGCCCCGCCGCCTCCCGCTTCAGGCCTCTCAGGACTCTGGATCGGGTCGGTTAGGGCCCCACCGCAATCGGCACCGGACACGCCACCGGGTTGTACACCGGCTCCGGGAAGACCCCGGTCTGCACCTGGTACGGCTTGGTCGGCGTGTACGTCAGCGTCGGCCCACAGTTCACGGGATGGCCGTCGAACTGGAGGCAGTGCTGGTACTCTTGACGTCCTCCGTACGGCTAAAGCCGGGGGATTCCCCCGAGCCGTGGCGCACATGTTGGCCCTCGCGGGCCAAGGGGCTTATATCCCCAGGGCTAAAGCCCGGGGTTTACGCCCCATCTGATAAAGGAATCGGTCGTTCCAAACACGAAGGGCCTGCACGGAGGTGGAGAACACGAGCGAAGACACGGAACAGCAGGCCTGGCGCCAATCAATGAAGGCTCTGCGCCAGGTGGTCCTGGCTGAGACAGATCGAGGCGACCCATTCTGGGTCATTGTTTCCGCGAAAAGCAGCGACATCACCGGATTGTGGCAAGCCGAATCCCAAGGGACGAAACTCATACCACTGTCCTGGCGTCGAGAAGATGCGGCACAGGCGGCATCCAGAATCGATGACCCAGGTGTCGAATGGAAGGCCCGCGGCCTCTCCCAAAAGGCCCTGGAGATGGCCATTAAGCTGTACCCGAAGAGCGCATGGGGGATCGTGGGCCAGACGACGCCAGGATCAGGGGCCGCTCTCGCCGACATCATCAGCGTTCCCGACCTCAAACGCCTCCATATACGGCGTTAGATCCGTGCCCGGGGTGTTGAGGGCGCGGGTCAACTCCAAGAGCCAGGTTGTGGAGGCGGCGGCATACTCCGTCTTAAGACGTGGCGGCCAAGGAAGAGACGCCCCACGCTGCGTGAAGTCGATCCACACCGAACTCTTCGTTTCTGCGTTGGGACCATGGGCCGCGGGCGGATTCGATTCACTCATCCGATAATCCTCCTCGTTTGCGTACCGGGAGGCGGCCCCGCCGCCTCCCCCTTCAGGCCTCTCAGGACTCTGGATCGGGTCGGTTAGGGCCCCACCGCAATCGGCACCGGACACGCCACCGGGTTGTACACCGGCTCCGGAAACTGGCCGCCCTGCACCTGATACGGCTTGGTCGGTGTGTACGTCAGCGTCGGCCCACAGTCCACGGCGTTGCCGAGGTAACTCAGGCAATGCTGGTACGTGTAGCTGCTCCAGGCACTCCCTGTGTCCGGCGCCGCAGCACAGGCCAGCGGTTTCGTGCCGTCGATCTTGATGATCGGTTGGCAGCCGGTCGTGGCTTGCGTCCCCGTGCTGGACCAGTGGCGTGTGGTCGACGTGCCATTGGAACAGGTCGTGGTCTGCGAGTGGTCCGTTACGGTCGAGAACTCACCCTGACTCGCACAGCCCGTGATGAACGGGCCACTCGAATTCACCGGTCCCGCCGTGCAGGTTGGCGCCGCCGGAGCGGTACAAGTGCCGTTCACGAGGCTCTCGCCGCTGGGACAGGTGCACACGCCGTTGGACACCGTGCCCCCATTGCAGGTCGGTGCCGGTGTCGTGGACGCGGTGCAGGTCCCATTGACCAACGTGTCCCCGCTGGGGCAGGTGCACACGCCGTTGGACACCGTGCCCCCATTGCAGGCGGGCGGCGGGTTGCTGCATGCCGCACTACACGTCGTCGGGTCCCACGTCTTCTGCGTGCTCACCAGGCTTCCGCACGAGTTGTACTTTCCCTGGATATTAAAGTCACACGTGTTCGAACATGAGATAAACTTGTACGTGTAGGTTCCGTTGGGTGTGCACGTGGACGGGCATCCATCGGCCGTCGAGGTGCACCCGTTGGCCTGGCTCTTATAGAGAGGCTTGGTCACCGTACCACACGAGTTCGTCTGATCGAAATACCCGCCCTTGCAGATGCCGTCGCACCCTTTGAAATTCGTTGTGATCGTGCCCGTGGGTGTACAGGTGGGGCCGCCACCTCCGCACCCGCTGTTGCAACTCGACGAATACACCGCGTTGCCACACCCATTGGTGGCGTTGTCCCCGCCGCAGGTCGGACTCGCCCAGCAGTACTGGATCGTGTTCGGGTTGCAGGAGGTGCCGCCGCCGCTCGGAGGTGCGCAGTACACTCCACACCCTGACGAGCCATAGGCTTCCGTACAGGTGTGGCCGGGTTGACCACAGGTGGACGGACTCCAGAATTTCTCAAAGGTACAACCGGTCGAGCTTGTGCCGTCAGGCCTCCATGAGGACGAGCAATTGTTACCGCCGGTACCAGTGGCAAATGCCTTGCCGCCACCGCCCAGCCAAAAGCCAGCCCCCAGGGCCAGCAACACCAACAACAACGTCAGAAACCCCCACCAGCCGCGCCGCTGAGGCGGCACAGGGGCAGGCGGGTTCAATGTCATCGCCATCATCTCCTTATAAAAAAAGGCTCCCGGCCCGCTCGGGGAGAGCGCACCGGGAGCCTCGGGGAACCCGCCTTAAGGCGCGGTCCAATACACCACGTTGGGGGTGTTGGTGACCGCCTCATTGCCGAGATTGGTCACGTACCAATGGGTTTGGCCGCCCTCTTGGATGAGAGCGAGATTGACCGTGCCGATGGGCCACTGGTACAGCCCCACCGTGAGTTTGCCATTGACCAGGCCCGACATTACGGTGTCGTAGGTCAGGTTGCTAATGTCCAAGTTGTCGTACACCACATGGCCCTGGGGATTCTGCGTCGGCGGGTCGTAGACCGTGGTCACGGTGTCGTTGGGCGCACTCCCCGGCGTGATGACGACCCAACTCAGATACTCCACCTGGCGAAGTGGCAGCATGCCGCCGTTGGCGCTAGAGGCCGTAAAGTACTTGACGATGGGGTAATTTGGATTGGACCCGTTGGCTAAGAAGCCAGAATCTGTGCTTCCGTGGCTGGAGTAGGGGTCCGTATACTGAAGTGCTCCCGCCGGGTTGTTCCCGTTGATGTCGAACAGGAAATTCGCGGCCTTGGCGTAGGCCCGCGTCAGTTCGGACGTGGTGATGCCCGGCCAGTCATGAATGGCAAAGGGCATCTGAGACTGCAGAAACTGCGACGTCAGCCCCACGATGCTGCCGTTGGCCGGGGTGCCGGTAGGCAAGGGGATACCCGCGAGCGATGCGGGCACCTGGGGTCCCCCGAACTTGGCGATCACCGCTGCGTTGTTCAGAATCGCGGGGGTCAGCGTGCCGGCGCCCGGGCCGGTGGCCGGGATGGCCGGCACCTGCGCGTGGATCGCCTTGTCCGCCCACGTGATGTACTTCTGATTCAACGCCGAAATCTGCGCAAAGACCGACGCGTTGGCCGTCAGATGGGCGGGGTAGTTGGGCGGGATCAGGATGTTCGGCGCAGGATCCTTCTTGGTGACGTGGTGGTGCGCAATCGCCACGGGCTTCGGCGCCGCGTGGGACAGCGCCAGGGCGAGACCGCCGCCAATCAGCAGGACGGCCGCTCCAAGCCCCGCCCACAGCCAGCCGCGCTTCGGTGGCGGCGGCATGATGTCGTTGCCATCCTCGTCGTACACGTGGCCCCGGTTGTCGTCCTTCGCCATCAGAATCAACTCCTTTTGAAAGTGGGCGGCACCGGGATTCGCCTTAAGGCGGACCGGATCCGTCGCCAACGTGTCGCGCTTCGCACCGAATACGCGAAACCATGTTCTTAGGGTAGCAGGTTCGGAATCCATCCCCCTAAACTCAGCATCGTTTTGTCTTCCGGTTAGGGAGGTCCACGCACATACGCCCCGCCCGCCCGTCGGGCGGTGGGGCAGGCTTCTTGGGCCTACAAGGACCGGCCGCGGAATGCCCTCACGGGGGGTGTCTGTCCCAACGAAGGCGGTGACGGATCGAAGTCGGGCGCCCGCTGAGCCCACACGCCCACCTGCCCCAGGTTTTGCAAGGCCGTCGGCACGTCCCGCCACCGCTGGACGCGCCACTCCCCTGGCCCTTGCGGGGATGGCGTCATCAGCAACACCAGGTGCTGATCGTCCACCGGACGCCACGCGAAGGCGCCGCGGGGATGGGGGCTGACGTACCACGCCGCCCCGAACTGTTGGCCATCCGTGCCGGAAGCCGGTCGCGGCACCCCGATGGGCTCGGGGCGTGACGCTTGGATCCGAATATTGGGCGTCGGCGTGCGCACATACACCTGCGACCCCGTGGTCGGCGGCCCGCCATCCAGAACCGGAGCGGGGTGCAATTGACGGGCCAATTCGGGCGGCACGGGTGCCCAGGGGCCGATCTTCGCAGGGTTCGGGGCCCGGGCAACGGTGGCATGAGCGGCGCGCAGGTCGGGAAAGACCGTGGGAGGGTCTGATACACCGCACGCATTGTTGCGGGACCAGACGCCAATAGATACGCCGTGCTGGGTAAAGACGGGTTTCCACAGGACAACGCCCACCCCGGGCGACGGAGCGGGACTGTGGAAATACTCTGGCTCTAAGTGCTTGAGCAGTTCGTCCGGTCCG
>DAHVOH010000077.1 GCA_027318915.1 Clostridiales bacterium | reverse complement strand
CTTACTGGACGTGCGAAGCTAGCCCGCCGTTCTCTGAGCCAGCGCCAACTCCAAGGTGCCGACCAGATCCGCGCCATGCGAAGCCAGCAGCGTGTGGACGCCGGACGGAAGGGCCGTGCGGAAGGCATCAAGCGACTGGCGGGCCGTCTCCGGTTTCGGATCGTCCGTGAACCCCTCCGGCGCGGCCAGCAGACCGCCGGCCTCCGTGCCCAACACCACGTCGCCGGTGAGAACCGCCCCGGCGGCGGTCACCAGCATCATCTCGTCAATGTACGAGCCATCGCTGGTCCAGACCGGCTCGGGAACGCGGCAACGCACGGCGGTCAGGCCACCGGGCAGCATCTCGCCGTCCTCATAGAACACCGGACTTGTCACCCCGCCCCGTTGCAGCCGCTCCCGATCGCCCTGCACCGGAACATGCACCGGGCAGTCGAAGCGGGTGGAGAGCCAGCGGGCCCCCCGGGTGTGGTCGGCGGTGGTGAGCACGATGGCCGCCACTCCGCCCAGAACGTCCATCGCCGCGGCCAGGCCCGGCACCAGCGGCGGGTCGACCAGCACCACGCCCGATCCGGTCTCCAGCAGATGCGCGACCATCATCCAGTCATCCTCCGGGTCTGGGGTCGCCCACCGCCAGACTCCCGGCATCACCGGCGTCATCAAGCTCACCGCCCTGCTCCTTTCGATATCGTCACTATTGATAAGCTAATACTAGTGACGAGGAACGTCAATGCCGGAAGCGTGAACCCACGGCCCGTCCCAACGCCCCCTGGCCGGACGGGGAAAAGTTGTGCCTGAGGCGGTCGCGGGCATCTCGACCGCCCGGAACGTTCCCCCGAACCGGGACGTCGGGGCCGACGCTTCGCGCCGGCTTCGTGACGGCTTGCGTTTGACCGAAACGGAGGGAACCGGCCAAAGACACTCGCGCCGGATCCGCACCACGTCCCGCATGCGCCGTCGGCAGCGCCGCCGAGGACGACGGTCTCTTCGCGCTCGCCCGGCTGCTACCTCCGCCGAGGTCACCCAGCCGGACCGAGGTCCGAGCGAATCCCCGGGAAGCTCGGTCGCTGGTCGACCCATCGTGTCTCGTGGCCGTCGCTCGTTGAGCGTGTCCGGCCCTGGCCGCGTGGTTTTGCGCGGGCGCGCACACGGTTCGAGGCCGCCCGACAGGAATTCGGTTTGCCCATCATGAAGAGAAGAGTGGGGGGTGGATCCTGTCAAGCCCATCTATTCTCATCGGCCCGGCGACTATGAGTGCCCATTTTGTCTCGTGGTGGCCGGCGTGGACACGCCGAAAATCCGCACCCGGCAGAACGATGTCGTATGGCGATCCGAACTGGCCACGGCGTTTATCGCCACCAAGTGGTGGCCGCGCAACAAGGGGCATGTCTTGGTGGTGCCCAACGCCCACTTCGAGAACATCTTCGATCTGCCGCCCCGGTATGCCGCATCGATCCACCAAGGCGCCCGATTGCTCGCCTATGCCATGAAGGACGTCTACGCCTGCGACGGCATTTCGACCCGCCAGCACAATGAGCCGGCGGGTCAGCAGGAAGTGTGGCACTACCACCTGCATGTGTATCCTCGCTTCGCCGGCGACGATCTGTACGCGGACCGCGGGGCGGACACCGATCCGGAGGAGCGGGCGCCGTATGCCGCCGCGTTGCGGGAGTGGCTGGCGCTGAATGCCGATCGCTATGTCGATTGACGTCCCGACCGCGCCGGTGGACGGCCACGGCGGCGGCGCCGGTAGACAACCCGGCCCCGCCGGCGGCGCGTCGGGCACGGGTGCGCTAGAATGAGGGTGGAGCGGATGGCGCCTGACGGAGAGCGCATCGGGCATGGCGCTCGGCCTGGGGGGTGAGCCGATGGACGGCACGCCGATGATGGTGTTTGGGGGCAGCGCCAGTCCCGAGTTGACGCAGCGGATCTGCTCGTATCTGGGCGTGCCGCCGCGCCGCGGCGAAACGCTCCGCTTTTCCGACGGCAATCTGTTCGTGCGCGTGCTGGAAAATGTCCGCGGCCAAGACGTCTATTTGGTCCAGTCAACCGGCTATCCGCCCAACGACCACTTCATGGAGCTGCTGTTTTGGATTGACGCCTTCCGCCGCGCCAGCGCCTCCTCCGTGACCGTAATCCTCCCCTACTTCAGCTACGCCAAGGGCGACAAGAAGGATGAGCCCCGGGTATCGATTCGCGCCCGGGTGGCCGCCGACGCCATTGAGGCAGCCGGCGCCGACCGCATCGTCACCATGGACCTGCACGCCCCGCAGATCCAAGGATTCTTCCGCAAGCCGGTCGACAATCTGTATGCCCTGCCGGTGTTAATCGAAGCGATTCGAGCCCTGCCGGCCGCCGATCCGGTGGTGGTGTCGCCCGACGTCGGATTTGCCAAGCCTGCGCGCCGCTTCGCGTCCGCGCTCGGCACCACCCTGGTCATCGTGGACAAGGAGCGCGTCGCCCACGACGAGCAGGCCGGCGTTCTGCATGTCATCGGCGAGGTGGCCGGTCGCAATGCCGTCATCGTCGACGACTTCGTCGCCTCGGCCGGAACCCTGACCATGGTCGCCCAGGCGCTGCGCGCACGAGGCGCCCGCAACATCGCCGCGGTGGTCACCCACGGCGTGCTGGGCCCCGGAGCGGCGGCTCGCTTGGCGGCCAGTCCGATTGACCGCCTCATCATCACCGACACGGTCGAACGCCATCAGGAGCCGCTGCCGCCCGAGGTGGAGGTGGTGTCGGTTGCTCCGCTCTTCGGAGAAGCCATCCGCCGCATCCACCACCGCCAGAGCATCAGCGAGATGTTCCCCTGACCCATTGCCCACCCGGGCCTCTGGGAGATGCCACGCGGCGGATGGACGCGATCCGCGTTGCCCCCCGAGAATGGGGACGAGGGATTCTCCGCCGCGCTCAGGAGCCCTGAGACGCCATCCTCTGGAGCAGGATGGCGTAGCCCCGGGCCAACTGGGGATCTTGGCTCAGCACGTCGGATGGGGAGATGTCGGCCGGCTCAGGGACGATGATGTTGGGCGTCAGTCCCTTGTGCTCGATATAGTCCCCGTTGGGCGTCAGGTACTTGGCGACCGTGAGCTTCAAATAGGCGCCGCCCGCCAGCGGTTCAATCTCCTGCACGATGCCCTTGCCGAAGGTGCGGGTGCCCACCAGAATGCCCACCCCGCGCTGCTGAATCGCGGCCGACAGGATCTCGGCCGCCGACGCGGTGTCGCCATTCACCATCACCACCACGGGCAGCCGGGTGCCGGGGCCGGGAGAGTCCAGCGTCTCGTCCAGGGACGCGTTCTTGTACTCGAGCCGCACCAGCGGTCCGGGCGGGACAAAGGCCCCGGCGGCAATCTGGCACTGGGCCAAGTCGCCCCCGGGATTGTTCCGCAGATCGAGGAGAATGCCGCGCGCGCCCTCCGCCCTGAGCTTCTTGTATGCGCTCAGCACCTGAGGACCCGTATGGTAGCCAAACTCGCTGATGTTCATGTAGCCGACGTGGTGGGGCAACATCTCGGTGAATACGGTGGGCACGTTGATCTGGGCCCGCCGAATCGTCACGGAGAACGTCTGGCTGCCCCGCTGCAGCGTAATGGTGACCGGAGTCCCCGCTCGTCCCCGAATCTCCGCCGCGACCTGATCGGCACTCTCGCCGCGGACGGATTTCCCGTTGACCCCGACGATAACATCGTTGGCATGCACGCCGGCGCGACGGGCGGGACCGCCCGACAGCACGTCGATGATGACGAACTGCCCCTGCCGATTGACGTCCATCACCACGCCGATGCCGCCGAAACTGGCCCCCAACTCCTGGTTGAGCGCTTGCATGGCCGAGGGGCTCAGATAATCGCTGAACTGGTCGTGCAATGTGCCCACCATGCCGTTGATGGCGCCGGTCAGCAACTGATTGGGGGTGTTGGGCCAAATGGTGTCCAGACGGATGTCCTCATAGATCTGCAGAAATCGTTGGAAATCCTCGTTGCGCACCAAGCCCGCCGGTAGGAACGGGGCCGCGAGAGAGGCCGGAGCCGCCGGGCGCATCACCGCGTACGTCGCTCCCGCCCCCACCAGGGCGGCTCCCACGAGGGCCAGAGCGGCGGTCACGGCCGATTTCAAGGCGACTCCTCCCCGTCCGGGGCATTATAGCGCGGCGTGGCCCTCATACGCGCAGGAAACGCCGGAGCGCCCACAGGCTTCCCAGCAAGCCCATGGCCGCGCCCCCCACCACCGTGGTGATGGCCGTGGTCCGCTCCACCGGCACCACGCCGGCCAGCGGGAAGAAGGCGAGACTTTTGGCGGCCTGAAACACCACCCACCGGTAGCCGACGATGACCCCGGCCTCGGCCAGGATCGCGCCCAGAAGACCGAGATATAACCCTTCCAGCAGAAACGGCCACCGGATGAACCAGTCGGTAGCGCCCACCAGCTTCATCACGCCAATCTCCCGACGGCGCGCAAACACGCCCAAGCGGATGGTGTTGGCGATGATGAACAGCGTGGCCACCGCCAGCAGGGCTTCGATGACATAACCGGCGTCCTTCAAAATCGTTGTGACGGTGGCCAGGCGCGCCACCACGGTGGCTTGGTACACCACTTGATGGATGGCGCCGTTGCGCCGGAGCTCGGCGGCCAGGGGCGGTATCTGCCGCGGCTTGACCGTGTACAGCCGGAAGCCATCGAGCAGGGGGTCGCCTTGCTGTATCAGCTGCCAGAGGTCCTGGTCGTGGGGAAACTCGCGCTTGAGCTGCCCCAGCGCTTGAGTCTTGGTGAAGTACACGATGCGGCGCACGCCGGGCGTATGGCGCAGCGTCCGCAGGATGGCCCGTTCTTGGGTGTGGGTGTCGTGCGCATTGAAGTAGGCTTCCAGCTCGACCTGGCGATTCAGGGTGCCGGCCGCATGCTCCAGATTCATGCTCAGCACGCCGAAGAACCCCAACACAAACAGCGCCACCGCCACCGTCAGCACGGACGCCACGCTCATCCAGCCGGTGTGGCGAATGCCCCGCCCGGCCTCTCGCCAAAAATATCCGCACGTTCTCAATCTCATGGCTCCGCCTCGTAGCTGTAAGTCCCGCGCTCTTCGTCCCGCACCACGCGGCCGCCCTCGATGGCCACCACCCGCTTGGCCATCCGATTGACAATCTCGCGCGCATGGGTCGCCATCACCACGGTGGCGCCCCGCCGATTGATCTCCTGCAGGAGGTGCATGATGCCGGTAGCGGTGTCGTGGTCCAAATTGCCGGTTGGCTCGTCGGCCAGGAGATAGTGGGGATTGTTCACCAGCGCGCGGGCAATGCCCACCCGCTGTTGTTCGCCCCCGGAAAGCTGGTGGGGAAAATGGTGGGCGCGGTCGGACAGCCCGACCACCTCCAGGGTTTGCGGCACCCGTTTTTTGATGTCGCGCGCACTGGATTCCACCACTTGCATGGCAAACGCCACGTTATGATAGACGTCCCGATCCGGCAGCAGCTTCACATCCTGAAACACGACGCCGAGCAGCCGGCGCAGGCGCGCCACCTGGGCATGCTTGATGCGACTCAGGCGAAACTGATCCACGTAGACTTCCCCGCTGGTCGGCACTTCTTCGCGGTAGAGCAGGCGAATCAGGCTGGACTTGCCGGCACCGCTGGGCCCCACCACGAACACAAATTCGCCTCGGGCGATGGTGAGGGAAACGTCCTGCAGGGCGACGTGCCCGTTGGCATATCGCTTGGTGACGGCATCCAGTCGGATCACCACACCACCCCCCAAATTCGTTGCAATTCGACAAGGAGGCCGCGAGTCCTGCCCCGAAGGCTCGTGAGACCCGGCCGGGATTTGTTATAACGATAACGGAGGCCAAGATTTTTGGGCAATTTGAGTCTGGCCGTGGCGTTCGCCGCGGGCCTCGCATCCTTTTTGTCTCCGTGCGTGGTTCCGTTGGTGCCGTCCTATCTGTCCGCCCTGGCGGGCACCGTCATCGTCGGGGCCGACACGGAGGCTCTGCGCGGCCGCGTGGTCCGCAACGCTGTGGCCTTCGTGCTCGGGTTCACCGCCATTCTGGTGGCCGCCGGGCTGGTCGCCACCGGATTCGGTCAGTTCGTCCACGCCCATCAGCGTCTTCTGGCGGAATTGGGCGGCTTGGTCATCACCGTGTTTGGCCTCGACCTGCTGGGTGTGATTCACATCGGACTGCTTGCCCGGCAAGCCACCTTCCAATCGCCCCAACAGCGGCGGCCGGGGCGCGGTCCCGCCGGGGCCTTCGTCTTGGGGGTCGTGTTTGCCGCCGGCTGGACGCCCTGCATCGGCCCGATCGCCGGCAGCATTCTGGCGCTGGCCGCCCAGACCCGCTCCGTGGGAGCGGGCGGCCTGCTGCTCTTCACCTATTCGATGGGTCTGGCGGTGCCATTCCTGGCGCTGGCCGTGCTTCTCGATCGCGCCGTGCCCTTCGTCCACCGTATCGGCCGGTGGCTTCCCCTCATCGCCCGCATCGCCGGCGGATTCCTGGTGCTGTTAGGTGTGGCCCTGCTGTCCGGCTGGTACAGTCGCATTCCGGGTCTTTTCTAGACGCCGGCCTGGGCCGCCGCAAGCGCGGTCCGGCCGTGCGCGCTATGGGTCACATGGCCCGCCAAAAGGGGCCATGTGACCCTTTTCGGTGCAGCCTGCCTGCGGTGTGCTGGGGACAGCAGTGGTCGCGACGCGGTGCATTGGCCGGGGGACGGGAGGGCTTATGGATCTCGAAGATCGCACGGCGCTGTTTCTGGAACGTCTGGACGCCGGCCAGAAGATTGAAGCCGAAGACTGGATGCCCGATGCGTACCGGCACGAGTTGATCCGGCTGATTACCCTGCATGGCATCAGTGAGATCATGGGCACCTTGCCGGAAAAGGAGTGGGTGCCTCGGGCCCCGACCCTCTATCGCAAGCTGGCGCTGATGGCCAAGGTGCAGGACGAGGCGGGCCATGGCCAACTGCTGATTCGCGTGGCGGAGGACTTGATGGCGCCTTGGGGCCGCACCCGTGAGGACATCATGGATGACCTGTTTGCCGGTCGCCAGAAGTTTCACAATGTCTTCCACATGCCGGCCCCCACCTGGGCCGATGCCGGCCTCATCGGCTGGCTGGTGGACGGCGCGGCCATCATCACCCAGGGCATGCTGCTCTCCGGTTCTTATGGGCCCTACACCCGGGCGCTCCGGCGCATCGTGGAGGAAGAGGGCTTCCACATCCAGCACGGAGAGAGCATCTGTATGGCGCTGGCCGAGGGAACGCCCGCCCAGCGCGCCCTGTTCCAAGACGCCCTTACCCGCTGGTGGCCGTCCCTCATGATGTTCTTCGGCCCTCCGGAGAACGAGGCCCATTCGACCCACCAGATGAGGAATCTCCGGTTTCGCATTCGCAGCAAAACCAATGAGGAACTCCGCCAGCGCTACCTGACCAAGTATGTGCCGCGGATTCGGGCGCTCGGGTTCACCATTCCGGATCCGACCCTCACCCAGGATCCCGTCAGCAAACAATGGACGTACCGCCAGCCGGACTGGGCCCTCTGGTGGGACATTGTGCACAATCACGGGCCGCGCTCCGCCGACCGTCTGCACCTTCGTCAGATGTCGTACGCCGAGGGCCGGTGGGTGCGGGATTTGCTGGCCCCTACCCGAGAGGCGGTGTGACCATGGAAGACGAGTCGGCGTCAGGGGTCCCCCAACAACCGCGCCGCGAATTCGACATCTATGAAGTGTTTGCCAAGACGACCGAGAACGGCGCCCATGAACACCAGTTCAGCCTGCTGGCCGCTTCGCCGGAGATGGCGTTGACGCTGGCCCGGGAGAACTTTCTGCGGCGCCGCGCCGTCTGGGGGCTCTGGGTGGTCCGGCGTCAGGACATCACCCAGGCGCCCCCCGACGAGCCGGATCAGTTTTTCCGCTTGCCCAAAGGCTACCGGGAGGTCTCCGATTATCAATATCTGGCGGCCAAGTGGCGGCGCTACCAGCAGCAGGCCATGACGCCGGACACCATGGCGTAGCAGTGTCGGCGACACCGTCGCGGGGAGGTCTCGGCAATGACACTCGATCTGGAAACGCCCGCGCATCGCGCGCTGGTGAGCGAGCTCCTGTTCCAGTTGGCGGACGATGACCTGGTGGTGGCGGAGCGGGCGGCGGAATGGCTGGGACTGGCCCCGCACCTGGAGGAGGATGTGGCGTTCGCCTCCATCGCCCAGGACGAGATGGGGCACGCCGCCATGTACTACGGACTGCTGGAACAATTGGGCGCCGGCACCCGGGACGACCTGGCCCACCTGCGTCCGGCGGGCGAGCGACGGAACAGCGTCCTCGCCGAGCGCCCCAACGGCCCCGGAACCTATTTGGTGGAGCCCCACTTCGACTGGGCCTACGCCATCGCCCGTCACTTCCTGTACGACGCCTTCGAGCGGGTGCGGCTCGACCACCTGGTGGAGTCGGCCTATGACCCGCTGGCCGCCGCGGCCGCCAAGATTCGTCGCGAGGAACGGTACCATGAGGCCCATCACCGCATGTGGCTGACGGAACTCACCCGGCACGGCGCCGAGGTGCAGAGTCGTCTGGCCGATGCCCTCCACCGGGCCGCGCAGGACGCCGGCGACCTCGGATTTTCGGCGCCCTGGGCGGAGGCTTGGGAGGAGCTCGGTATCCTGCCCGGTGCCCAGCACCTGCAATCCGAATGGCTCGGCCGGGTGGAGAGTCAACTCGCCGCCGTCGGCCTCTCGGCGCCGCCGGTAGCCATGAGCCTCAATGGCCGCATCGGCCAGCACAGCGAGGCACTGGCCGCGCTCCTGGCCCAGGTGTCCGACGTGTACCGGATGGACCCGGCCGCCCAATGGTAAACGCTACGCCCGACCGCCGGAGTGAAGAGCGGGTGCTGGCCGCTCTGGCCGACGTCATGGATCCGGAGATGCCCGGCGTCAGCATTGTCGCGCTGGGCATGGTGGAGGCGGTGCGGGTCGCCGAGGGACGCGTCGCCGTGACCCTGCTGCCCACATTCGTCGGCTGCCCCGCGCTGCACATCATGCAGCGGGATGCCCAGCGCCGCATCGCAGCCGCCCTGGACCTCCCGCTCACAGACGTGCGCGTCGATTTCAGCCTGGCGACTCCCTGGACGACGGCCCGCATTGCGCCCACGTGCTTTGGCGCCCTGCGCGAACGCGGCATCGCCCCTCCGCCGCCCGACCCCGATTCCGCCATCAGTCGCACCGAGCGGGTGCTCTGCCCGTGGTGCGGGTCCGATGACACGCGGACCGAAGGACTGTTCGGCCCCACCGCGTGCCGCTCGCTCCATTACTGCCGCCGCTGCCGCAATGTCTTTGAGGCCATCAAACCGGTCTGACCGGACACGACGAACGGATTGACCGCTGACGGCCGTAACCTGGCCGACGCCCCCGACGTTTTTTCGGATAAGACGTCCGAAAGAAGGGGTGTCGATGCAGCGTCCTAAAAATCAGCGCCGCGCGGACTATTTCCTGTACACGTGGCAGATCCGGGCAATCCGCGAGCTCGCGGAAATCCGTCACGAGCCGCCGAGTGCCGTCGTCCGCGATTTATTGGCCCACGCGCTCGCGCAAGAGAGCCCGCCCCATCAGGACCCCCCGTGGCCGATGGCGCGCTGACGCTTGGGAAGACGGCCTCGACGTGCGACAATCGTGGCACGAGATCCCGCGCCGCATAGACGAGCGGGCTCAGAGGGGGATAACGGGCCATGGCGCACAGACGGGTGCTGATCAATTTGACGCGGGGTGCGGACGACCCGGATCGCGCCACGGTGGCTTTTGTGATGGCCAATGCGGCCGCCGCTCTGGACCATGACACGGTGGTGCTGCTGTCGACGGACGGCGTGTGGGTGGGACTTCCGGAGCACATCGACGCCATTCGCGAAGACGGGTTCGCCCCGCTGGCCGAACTGGTGCACACATTGCTGCAGGCCGGCGGACAAATTTGGGCCTGTACGCCTTGCGTCAAAAAGCGCGGGCTGGAGGGCCGGTTGCATCCGGCCATCCGACCGGTCGGCGCGGTTGCCGCGATTGAGTTTGTATCCGACAACGGCGTGAGCTTATCCTTCTGAGCGAGCGGGACGGGGTTCTGCGCCCGTCAAAAATCCCACCAGGGCCCCTCCGGCAGCGACACGCAATGCTCCCAGGCACGCGCCGCGCGCCGCTCGTCCAGCACCGATCCGAAGAATCGCACGAAACCGTCCCGCGTTGCCCAGGCGGCAGTCGCCCGCGACAGTAAATTCGCCCGCGCCGCACCCTCCGCGTCCGCCGGCAGGGTGTCGGAAAACAGCCAGACCGCGCCGTGATCGTCCGCCAGCACCGCCCACACCGGGGGCCCTTTCGGGCCCCACGTGTCGGCCGCGGGATACAGTTCAGTGAGTCTGGGGTCGGCCATGGGCCGCCACAACCTCCAGCACCGCCTCGTAGTGGGCGGGGTCGCCCGCCGAGAAGGCCCGGTTCTCGTGCACGACGGTGCCGTCCGGACTCACCACAAACGTAGACCGATTGGCGTAGCCGCCCTCCTCATTGAACACGCCGTATTCCCGGCTGATGGCCCGCTTCCAATCCGACGCGAGCGGGAACGGCAAGCCGCCCAACGTTTCGGCAAACTTTGCCAAACTGGGCACCGCGTCCACGGAACAGGCCAACAACTCGGCCCCATGGGCTCGCAGACGATCCGCGTATCCTCGCCACGAGGATAGCTCCGTCGTTCAGCCCCCTGTGAACGCCAGCGGAAAAAACGCCAGCACCAGGGTCTTGCCCTGATAATCCGCCAGCGAACGCCGGCCGTCGGTCGTGTCCATCGCAAATTCCGGCGCCTTTTTGCCGTGCAACATCAGCATGCCCTCCTTCGATTCGTCGCGTGACCCACCCGGAGGGAGTGAGCCGCCTCCGACGGAGCCTGTCCCACCTGTCCAGTGTAGGGCTTTGCCGCCCGCGGGGGAAGCCGCCCTGCCGGGACGCCCGCACGGACGGGATGGCCGGATGCCGCTCGCAATCCGACCCGGCTCCGCGGAGCGGCCAGGGAGCCGCAGGCCGCGCTCGCCTGTCTGTCCGTTAGGCTGCGGGCCGCTCGACCGACGGGGCTGCAGCGGGGGTGCCGGGTGCGGGGGGAGGTCCGAGACGCGCCAACCCCATCTTGAGCAGGTCGGCGGCGAAGAGGAAGGCCACCGCCAGCGCGAGAACCGCTGCGATGAGGCCGATGGATATGGGCGCCATCAGCCATCCCATCGCGGCGAGGAACGCGACGATGCCCATGTCGAGAACGCTGCTCAACGCCAGCACCCGACTCGGATAGGGACGTGTCCAGAACCAGCCCGGGTTGCGCATAAGGTAAAGGATGGCCTGAGCGGTGCCGAAAATCATCCAGACGAAGACCAGAGTCTGAGTCTGAGGCAAGCTCAGGTCTAAGACATGCCGGCTCAGGTAGACCGCCGTGCTCACCGCCACCAGCAACACGCCGATGCCCGCGCCGGTGGTCACCAGCGACACGACGGACCAGCGGTCAGGGCCCCGGGAGGGAACCACCTTGTCGGTGGACAACGTCATGGTGGCGACATCGGTGCCGAACATCAGCAGCACAATGAGGGTGGGCGTGGTGACAAACACACCCGCCAGCACCACCCCGCCGGCCAGGAAGGCGGGAATGCCGATCTTGCGGGCCAGCATGGTGACCACGAACGTCTTCATCCGCTGGTAGATGCGTCGGCTGCCCTCGACCGCCGCCATGATCTCTCCGAGTCCCGGTCGGGTGAGCACCAAACTGGCCGCCGCCTTGGCCACGTCGGTCGAATCGGCCACCGCCACGCCGACGTCGGCTTGACGCAGGGCGGGCGCGTCGTTGACCCCGTCGCCGGTCATGCCGACCACGTGGCCGGCCTTCTGCAGAGCATCCACCAGATAAAACTTGTCCTCGGGCAGCACCCCCGCGAATACTTCGAAACGGGAAGCGGCGGCGGGGTCCAGCCCTTCATGCAAGGTGCCCGCGGGGGCGACCGCTCCGGTGATGCCAACCTTCTGGGCCACGGCTCGCGCCGTCGCCTCGCCGTCTCCGGTCACCAGCAGCACCCGAACCCCGCTGGCGTGCAGACGCCGGATGAGGTCAGCCGACTCGGGACGGGGCGGGTCGGCCAAGGCGACCAGGCCCGTGAACCGGAGGGCCCCGTCGTGGTCCGCTGCCACCGCCAGCACCCGGGCTCCTCCCGCCGACAGCCGCTCAACGTCGGGAGCAATCACCGCCCAAGGCGCGCCGGCGAGCTCCGCGACCACCGACGGGGCCCCTTTGACGACGCGCACGACCCGGCCGTCTTCCCGTATGGTGGCCTCCGAACGCTTGATGCCGGGGTCGAAGGGCAGGAAGCTCTCATGCGGAGCGACGCCTATCAGCCCCCGCTCCCGCGCGGCGGCCAGGATGGCGAGGTCAATGGGATCCTGGGTCGCCTCATCGGACGCCAAGGCGGCCAATCGCAGCACCTCGTCGGCGCTTTCCGCTCCCTGCGGTTCCAGCGCCTCCACGCTCAAGCGGTTTTCGGTCACGGTGCCGGTCTTGTCCAGACAGATCACATCCATGGTGGCGGCATCCTCGATGGCCGACAGACGGGTCACCAAGATGCCGTTCTGAGCCAGCCCCTGGGCGCCCAAGGTGGCCGACATGGTGAACATCGCCGGCAGGGCGACCGGCACCGAGGCCACAAGCAGCATCAAGCCGAAGGGCAACATGGCGAGAAACGGCTTGCCCTCGATTCCCCAGTACGCAAACACGGCCACGGCCAACGCGATAACCAGCACCGCCAGGTACTTGGCAATGCGCACGATCAACAGCTCCAGACGCCGGGGCGCTTCGGCCACTCGGACCAGTTCCGCCGTCTTCCCATAGTAGGTGCGGGCCCCGGTGCCGGTGACGACACCGCTGGCCTCGCCCCGAACCACGAGCGACCCGGTGTATACGACGGCGCCCGCTCCGCGGTCGAGCTGCGCAGACTCGCCGGTGAGCTGGGACTGGTCGACTTTGAGCTGTCCCTCGCGCACGTCGATGTCCGCCGGAACAATATCGCCGATGCGGAGATGCACCAGATCGCCGGGCACGAGCTGCGCGGCGGAGATTTCCTGCCAATGGCCGTCGCGACGCACCCGCGCCTTCACGGTCAGACGCTGGCGCAAAAGCCCGAGCGCACGTTGCGCCTTGTTCTGCTGATAGAAACCGAGACCCGCGTTAAACACCAGCAGGCCGGCGATGACCGTCGCCTGAATCCAGTTGCCCAAGTATAGGTCGATCGCGATGGCCGCCTCCAGCATCCCGGGGACCAGTCCCCAGAATCCTGCGGCCAGCGCCAGCACCTTATTCGGGTGGGATTCCGCGATGGCATTCGCGCCGAACCGGGCAAGCCGTTCGGCCGCCTCCGCACTGGTCAGGCCCACCGGCGCATCGCCCGTCGAACTCTCTGCCCCGTCCGCCGTCTTCGGATCCGGCGCCGCCTCCGGGTCATCCTTGATCGTGGCCATAGCGCATCCTCTCCAGGGAACCACGGCTCCGCCCAGTACCTCCGGCCGGAACCAGACCGCCGCGCCCATCCCACGCCCCGGCTCCACGGCGCGGATGCGCCCAGCCCGCTCGACGTGACCCTCTTATCCCCATCATGGTCGGGCCGGCACTGCGCGAATAGGGCCAATCGCTCCTCGATAGGGCGGCATTCGGACCGGGAGGCCCGGTCCGGGCGGAAACCGTCCGGGCCGACCGACCCAAGGGCCGTGCATGTCCAGACCCAACGG
>DAHVOH010000076.1 GCA_027318915.1 Clostridiales bacterium | reverse complement strand
CGGATCGTCCAAGACCCTTCACCCGTGCGGGTGAAGGGTCTTTCGTAAGAGGACCGGCCCGGGCCGGCAGCGCCCTCGGCCGTTGGTCTCCGCCCGTTCGGGGGGCGGTCGGCCGTCCCTGACCGAGAGCACACGGAACGCCCCGTGTCGGCGGGGTTCAGGCCCGAATGCCCAGCTTGTCCAGCGCGAAAGCGTACTGCCGCGCCCGCTCGCGCCAGCGGTCATAGCGGCCCGACGAGCCGCCGTGGCCCGCGCCCATGTGCGTCCACAGGACCAGACTGTTCTGGTCGGTTTTGGTGACGCGAAGACGCGCCACCCACTTGGCCGGCTCGAAATATCCCACCCGCGGGTCGTTGAGGCCCGCCTGCACGAACAGATGGGGATAGTCGTGGGGCGCCACGTTGTCGTAGGGGCTGTAGGTCCGCATATAGGCGTAGTATTCGGGGTCGCGGGGATTGCCCCATTCGTCCCACTCCAGCGACGTCAGCGGGATGCTGTCGTCCAGCATGGTGGTCAGCACATCCACGAACGGCACGCCGGCCACCACCACCCGGAACAAATCCGGCCGCATGTTCACGATGGCGCCCATCAACAGGCCACCCGCGCTGCGCCCTTCCGCCGCCAACCGGTCGGGGGCCGTATAGCCGGCGGCCGCCAGACCCTCGGCCACGGCGATGAAATCGGTGAAGGTGTTGCGCTTGTGCAGCAGCTTTCCGTCCAGGTACCATCGCCGCCCCATCTCCGACCCGCCGCGGACATGGGCGAGGGCGAAAATGACGCCGCGGTCCAGGAGCGGAAGCCGGCTGGCCACGAAATCGGGGTCGTTGCTGGCCCCGTACGAGCCATAGCCGTCCAGCCAGCAGGGTGCCGGGCCGTGATCGCGCGCTCCCCGCCGGTAGACCACGGAGACGGGAATCTGCACGCCGTCCGCGGCGGGAGTCCACACGCGCTCCTGAACATACTGCGCGGGGTCATAGCCGCCGGGAACGGGATCCCGCTTCAGGAGCTTGGTGGTCAGGGTGTCCGGGTCCAGCGCGTAGGTTGACACGGGCGTGAGGAGCGACTGATAGCCGATGAGTATCTCCTCGGGATCATACTCCCGGTTGTCAGCCACCCCCACGGTGTAGAGGGGTTCATGCCACGGCACCCGGCGGAGAGCGCCCTCCTTGTACACCCAGAGCTGAGTCAGGCCATCTTCCCGGCCTTCCACCAGAAGACAGTCGGCAAACGGCGAGACCCCGGTCAAGTATCGGTCGGCACTGGGGCCAATCAGCGGCCGCCAATGCTCCCGCCCTGTATCGGCGACCGGGCAGGCCAGCAGCTGGAAGTTCTCGGCCCCCTCGTTGGTGAGAATCAAGAACTGGTCCTGCCAGTGCTCGAGGTCGTATTCCACACCGCGCACCCTGGGCGCGAAAACTGACCAGTCCGCTTCGGGGCGGCTCGCATCCAGGTAGCGCACCTCATGCGTGAGCGTGCTGCGGGACAGGGCCAGCAGGTAGCGTCCGCTGAGGGACGCGCGGAGATGCAGGGTGAAGGTATGGTCACGCTCTTCGTAGAGCAGCGTGTCGGTACCCGCTTGGCCGAGACGGTGCCGCCAGAGGCGGTAGGGGCGCTGAGTGTCGTCGATCGAGACATAGAAGAGATACTCCCCGGCGGCGTCCCATTCCACGCTGCCGTACAAATACACATCGGGGATCACGTCGGGCAGGATGGCTCCCGTGGTTAGATCGCGGATGTACAGGGTGTAGCGGTCGGAACCGTCCGTGTTCTCCAGGAAGGCGAGCCGCTGATGGTCGGGACTGGGCCGCAGCACGGTGATGCTCAAAAATTCGCGGTCGGCGGCCCGCTCGTTCTGATCCAGGATCACCTCTTCGGGGGCCCCCTCCAGGGCGGCGCGACTCGCCGCGCGGCGGCGCGCATACAGCGGATACTGGCGGCCTTCCACCAGGCGATGGTAGTAGAAGTAGGGGCCGTGCTGGACCGGGACGGCGGCGTCGGTTTCCTGGATGTGGGAGCGAATGTCTTGGAACAGCTGCTCCTCCAAGGCCTGCAGCGGCTCCAGGACCGCTTGGCCGTATCGGTTCTCCGCCTCCAAATACCGAATCACCTCGGGGTTGTTGCGCTCCCGAAGCCAGTAGTAGTCGTCGGGCCGGACATCGCCATGGAGCGTGTGCGGATGGGGAATGCGGGTCGCTATCGGCGGATTCATAGGTCCTCCTTGCGCATTGACGATCGGCGAAGCGGCGGATGGGCGCCTGCGCGCAGCTTATGCGGTCGCGCCCACGCGCCCTCCGTATCGACTTCTCCGCCACGGTGCGGTTTACCTGTCCATCACAGCGCCGGGTCGGGGCGTCCCCGACCCGGCGGGCGGGGGAGGAACGCTGGGTGAGGGCGTGATGGCGGCACGTGACAATTTCTGCGCTGGCGGCGAGGACTCCGGGCCGGCGCGTCGAACAGAGGCGATGGAGCGGTCCGGGTTTTCGGAGGGTCCCATCAGCCGCTGCGAGGCCGTCCGCCGGAGCCAATCCGTGGGAGTCCGATAGGGAGGCCGTGAGGCGGGAGGCAAAAGTGTGGCGGGAGAAGCGCTTCAGGAAGGATTCACGGTGGCGTGGCACCGGCGCGAAACGTGGTGGATCCTGGTCTGGGTGACGGTGCTGGTATTTTTGTTAGGGGTTGTGGGTTTGGCGCTCGGGTTTTCGATGATGCAGCCCGGGGTCTCGCCGTTTTCACCCGGCGGTCCGCCGCCTGGGGTGGCCGGTCATGCGGCGGGGCTGGTGGCGTTCACATTGTTCCTGCTGCTGGTGGGCATCCCGTTTGTGGTGGGCGGCATCTACGGAACGATCGCCGATGCCATACGGGAGCAGAGCCTCGGCCCGGCCACTTTTTGGGAAAACGGCATCCGGTATTTCGGGCGGGCGTGGGGCCTGTTTATGATGGCCGTCGTCGGGGGTTTCGGCTACATGGCGGCGCTGGTCATACTGTTCTTCATACTGCGCCTGCTGGGCGGGCTCGGCATGTTCGTGTTCTATCTCGTGGCCATCGCGGCCGGTTTAAGCTGGGTGGTCTGGATGATGTGGGCGTTTGGCGCCCTGTTTGTGGGACACCAGTCGTGGAGCGAGAGTCTCCGGTCGGGGTGGGACGACATGCGCCGGCACTTTGGCCCGGCGGTGATGGTGATACTGGCCCAATTCGTGATGGTCGTGGCGCTGGCGCTGGTGGACTTGGTTCTCCTGCGCGTCCTGGGCATCTTGGGACGGCTGGTGGGGGCGGCGCTGGAGGCCTGGGTGACCCTGTTTGTGGCCGCCGCCGAACTGAGTCTGTACCGCGTCGCCCATGGGGTGCCGAAGGGACCCGCGCCGTCGGTCCTCACCGGACCATAGGTCGGGCGCCGCCGGGATTCGGACGGGTCCGGATCCCGGGGGCGACCTCGGGTCAAACCGGAGCTTTGAGGACCAGGGTGACGGCCCGCTGCCCCAATCCCCGGGAATTGGAGAGGGCGGCGGCAATGTGGAGCCGCCGGGGATGGAGCGGGACATAGTCCAGATCGCAGGCCGGATCGCCGGCTTCCCAGTTGAGCGTCGGGGGCGCCACCTGATGGTGGATGGCGAGCGCGGTGACGGCCAGCTCCAATGCGCCGGCCGCCCCCCAGAGATGTCCGGTGGCCGCCTTGGTGCCGCTCACCTTGAGCCGGCCGGCGTGGGCGCCGAAGACTTGGTGAATGGCTTGGGTCTCGGCCGTGTCGCTGGCCGGGGTGGCCATCCCCTCCGCATTGACGTAGTCGATCTCATGGGGCTTCAGATCCGCTTCCCGCAAGGCCGCGGCCATGGCTCGCGTAAAGGCGATGGAGACCGACCCGCCGCCGACCCCGACGCCGTGTCCGGCCAGCTCGGCATACACGGTGGCATGCCGTTGGTCGGCGTGCGTGGCGCTCTCCAGGACCAGCAGCGCCGCCCCTTCCCCCAGCACGAATCCCTCGCGGCGCCGTGAGAAGGGCCGCACGGCCCGGCTCAAGTCGCGATGGCCATGGGGCAGGAGTCCGAACGGTCTGAGCCCGGACAGCAGCAGAGGCACCAACGGCGCCTCCGATCCCCCCGCCAGCATCAGGTCGGCCTCGCCCCGGCGGATGAGGTGGGCCGCGTAGGCGATGGCCTGGGCGGAGGAGAGCGCATCCTCCACCAGGGCCAGGCTCACGTCCTGCAGGCCGAAGCGGATGGAGAGCGTAGCCGCCGCGCTGTTGGCCATGAGCGCCGGAAACACGTGCGGACTGACGCGTCTCAGACCTCGCGTGGTCAGCGTGGTCTCCGCCTCCATCAGGCTCGCGATGCCCCCAAATCCGGTGCCGCAGACCGCTCCGGCCCGAAGCGCGTCCACATCGGCGAGGCCGGCGTCCCGCCAGGCCAATTCGCCGGCGGCCAAGGCCAGGCGGGCAAAACGGTCGAGCCGCTTCAAGCGGCGGTCGTCCGGCAACACCTCTTCCCACGGTTCGGTCACCGGGGCACCCACCCAGGGAGCGTCGGCGACCGCGTCGTCGCCCGCCGGGTTGATGCGGCGAACGGCCGACCGGCTTTCCAGGAGCGCATCCCAGAAACCGGACGGGCTGAGACCGAGCGGCGTCACCAATCCGATCCCCGTGATCACAACGCGTTCCGCCATGCGGCTTCCGCCTGCCTCCCTTATTCCTGGCCGGCCAGCGACCACAGATCCGCTTCGAGCCGCGTCGCCAGCTCCTCCAAAGACCCGTGCGGACCGGTGTCGAGCCCGGGCATGGCCGGACCCACATAGAAGGTTTGCATCCCCGTGCGCCGGGCGCTCATGTCCCGAAAATAATCGTCGCCGACCACCAGGCATGCGTCCGGCTCCGTCGCCAGGTCATCCGCCAATTCCCGCCAATAGCTCGGATGCGGCTTGACCGCGTGCATATCGTACGTGGCCACCGCATCCCAGTCTACACGGTCCAGGCGGGCGCGCCGCAGGCGTTCGTCCACCACGATTCGCGGGTAGATGGGCATGGTCGCCACCGCGACTTTGAGCCGCCGCTTACGGGCGGCGGCAATCAGGCGGTGCGCGCCCGGACTGGGATGGCCGCCGGGGAGAATGGATGTGAGGTCGTGATGCGCCAGGCCGTCCAGGAACGTCTGCTCCAGCCGGTCCGCGGGCACGTCGAGCGCCTGCGCGAGACCGTTCCACAAGGCGACCCGGTTCGGCACTCCGGGGTGCTCGTTCACCATCAGCGGAATGGCGGCGGACCACAGCGCTTCCGTGAAGCGCGCCGGCGGCATCAACGGCGCCATCCAATCCGCCACCACTTGCGCGTAGGCTTCCAGAAACTCATCGCCGTCCAAATCCAGCAGGGTTCCATCCAAATCCAGCAGCAGGGCTCTCACCGTGATCGTTTCTCCTTTGGGCCGCCCGCCATGCCCGGACGGCCGACGCCGTCAAAAATAGGTCGGCGGCGAGTCGTTCAGGTCCACCAGCACGGTGCGCGTCTCCAAAAAAGCATCCAGGCCGGCCCGGCCCAATTCCCGGCCCAGTCCGCTCTGCTTGACGCCTCCGAAGGGAGCCGTGGGGGAAAGAATCTGGGTGGTGTTGATCCAGACGGTCCCGCTTTTCAACGCGCGGCTCACCGTGAACGCCCGCCGGATGTCGGCGGTGAAGATGGCCGCCGCCAGACCGTAGCGGGTGCCGTTGGCCAGCCGCACCGCTTCCTCCTCGTCATGGAAGGGCATCAGGGCGGCCACCGGGCCGAAGACCTCTTCCTGACTGAGGGCGCTGTCCGGAGGGACATCGGTCAGCACGGTCGGCGCGTAGAAATAGCCCGCCCCCGGCAGGCGGTGCCCGCCGGTCACGAGGCGGGCGCCGTCGCGCCGGCCCTGGTCGACCAGGCGCTGGATTCCGGCCAGACGTTCTTCCTGCACCACCGGACCCAGATCGACCAGGGGATCGGTGGCGTCGCCCACGCGAAGGGCCTCGGCCCGGGCGCCAAACCGCTCCTGAAATTCCGGGTAGACGGCATCCTGCACCAGGATGCGGCTCGAGGCCTGGCAAACCTGCCCGCTGTTGAAGTAGAGGCCAAACAGGCATTGGCTGACGGCGTTGTCCAGGTCGGCATCGGCAAACACCAGGGCGGGCGACTTGCCCCCCAGTTCCAGACTGACCCGTTTGATCTGGTCGCCGGCCAGACGGGCCACCCGGCGGCCGCTGATGGTGGAGCCGGTGAAGGAGACCTTCCGCACCAGGGGGTGCGTCACCAGCGCCTCGCCCACGGCGTCGCCGCCCGGCAGGACATTCACCACGCCGGCCGGCACGCCCGCCTGTTCCAGCAGGACCGCCAAGGCGAGCGCAACGCGCGGCGCCTCGGGCGCCGGCTTGAGCACGGCCGCCGACCCGCTGGCCAAGGCGGGTGCGAGCTTCCACGCGGGCAGCAGCAGGGGAAAGTTGAAGGGGGTGATGAGAGCCGCGACCCCCACCGGACGGCGCTCCGTGTAGGCCAGATAGTGGGGCGCGGCCGCGGGGATGTCCACTGGCAGAGTCTCGCCGGTGATGCTGGCGGCCAGCCCGGCATAGTAGTCGAACACGGCGGCGGCGTACGGGATTTCGACATAGCGGGCGGCGCTTTCCGGCATGCCCATTTCCTCGGCGATGAGGCGGGCCAATTCGCCGTCATGTTCCCGCAGCGCGGCCGCCGCCCGCATCAGCACCCGCTGCCGCTCCAGCACCGGCACGCTTTGCCAGCGCCCGTCGTCGAAGGCGGCATCGGCCACGCGCACGGCCCGGTCCACCTGGGCGGCGTCGGGCGTGCCGACTTCGACCAGGGCCTCGCCGGTGGAGGGGTTTTTGAGCGCCAATCGTGCGCCTTGCCCCTCCGTCTCCCGGCCGTCGATCCACGGCTGGCTCGGAATCCACCCGGGCGTCATGAGGTGAGGCTCCCGGGCCGCGGCAGGATGAGGTCGGCGCGGCCGATGGCGGCCAAGTGTTCATGATAGAGGGGATAGATGCCGTCCAGATGGGGCAAAAGCTTCATGGCCCGGGACAGGGGACCGCGCGCCCGCACCTGCTGGCGGGCCAGCGCCTGCTGCAGGTCCAGATAGCCCAGCCAGAAGCGATGCGCCGTGTCACCGGCTTGGAGAAAGGTGAGCAGGGCCGGCGCGGGCTCGGCGCCGCGCTCCACTCGGAACGGCGTGGTGACGGGTTCGTCCCGCTGAGGCACCCAGACCATGCGGGCGTCCGGATGGTCAAAGACAAAGTCGATGGCGCCGCCCACCTGGTAGATGAGGTACGCCTCCTCGACGTAGCGGACCTTCTCGAAAAATCCGCCCAAAATTTCGTACAACTCATCGGACGTTTGAAAGATGGCCACGTCGCTTCCTCCTCCGGTTCCCGCCGACTAGTCGGACAGGCGCACAATGCCGCGCAGGATCTGCCCGTGTGCGAGCGCGTCCAAGGCGGCGGGAGCCTCACTCAGCCGAAAGGGCCGTGACAGCAGCGGGCTCAGCTGCAGGCGTCCCGATCGCCACAGTTCAATGAGACGAGGGATGTCGCGGGGCGGATAGGAACCACCCAGCCAGGAGCCGGTCAGCGTCTTTTCCTGGGACGGGAAGGCGAACGCATTCACCGTCAGGTCCAGCTCGGGGGACGGCACGCCGACCGCCACGGCGGTGCCGCCGCGCCGCACGGCGTTGAAGGCCAGGGCAATCAAGTCCGGCTGTCCGACCGCCTCGAAGGCGACGTCCACTCCCCGGTCCCCAGTGAGGTCCAACACGGCGGTCAGCGGGTCGTCGGCGGCGGGATCGATGGCGTCGGTCGCTCCGAGCGTCAACGCCAACTCCCGCTTGGCCGCCACCGGATCCATCGCCAGGATGCGGGCGGCGCCGGCGATGCGGGCCCCCTGGACAATGTTTTGGCCGACCCCGCCGAGGCCAATCACCAGCACCGTGTCGCCGGCGCGGATGGGCGAGTGCAGAGCGGCGCCGACGCCGGTCTGCACGGCGCATCCCAACAGAGCCGCCTCGTCCCAGGGGACGTCGGCGGCGATGGGGATGACGGCCGATTCCGGGACGACCACGGCGTCGGCCAGGGTGCCCGCCCAAGAAAACGGATAGAGCGGCTCACCCTGCCAGGAGAGATGCGAGTCACCGTCGGTCGACGTGCCTTCCACGGAACCCCGGTTCGCTTCCTCGCAGAGTTCGGGTTGGCCGTTGACGCACCAGAAACAGCGCCCGCAAGACGGGATCCACGTCACCACCACGCGATCGCCCGGTTTCACCCGGCCCACGCCGGGTCCAATCCGGGTGACGACGCCGCTGGCTTCATGCCCCAGCACGATGGGCATGGGCAGCGGCAAGGTGCCGCTGATGGCGTGCAGATCGCTGTGACAGATGCCGGACGTCCGAATCTGCACGCGCACTTCGCCCGCGCGGGGCGGAGACAGGCTCACCCGCTCCACCCGGGGCCGCTCGCCGTAGTCACGCACGACCAAGGCGGCAATGAGTTCTGTGTCCGTCTCGCTCATGCGTCCCGCCCTTCTCGACCAGTCGGGCGATTCACGCCCGAGCGTTGCCGCGCCGAGTCAGTCTAGCACGAGACTCCGGCCGCCGGGATGCGGCGAAGGAGGTGCCGCCGACGGCCCAGGTGGCCCAATCGGCGAGGGTCGGATGACCCGTCCCATTCTTGCCGGTCGGGCCGGGCGGGTCGCCCGGTTCGAACAGGGTCAAGCGGTCCAGCAATGAGGGTCATACGGCCCTTAGACCCGGGGCGGCCGCGGCGGTTTACTGAATCGAGCCATTGTCTCATTGGGGGGAACTCGCAATGCAGTTCGGATTCGCGCTGGGAGAGTCGCCGTCGCCGTGGCTCATATGGATGCAAGAGGGACTGACGGGAGCGCTGACGCGCCACGGGCACGTCTTGGTGGAGGCTCCCCAGGGAGCGGACGTCGTCTTCCACGCGGTGGACGCGTCCCGGCCACGGGCTTTTCGTCGGCAGTATCAGGCCACGTTTGTGGTGGGTTTGGTGGAAGGGCATGATGTGGATCCGCCGCTGTCGACCCTGTACCCGTTGTTGATTCGCTCCATCTCCAATCTGCTGCTGTATGGGGCGTTCGAGCGCGCGCGCGAGTCGCGCCTGACCATGGCCACGCCGGAGCTGGGCCATTACGGGGTGGCGCCCGCGCCGGACGCGGACGCGTGGTTTGAAGAGGTCTACGAGCGCATCGCGCCGCTGGCGGAGTCGCACCTGGTGATTGACAATGTGTTCGACGAGGACCTGCCGGAGGACCTGCGCGAGGGCACGCAGGTGACCCGCGAGATGACGGCGGCCTCGCGGACCTTGGACCGCTGGGCGCTCTTTCCGACCCCGTTTCCCGTCAGTGATGTGCTGCCGCCGGAGGACCTGCGCCATCTGCGCCATCTCTTCGGCATCGGCGGCCTCTCGTATGGCAACTTGAGCGCCCGCCACGACCGGGAACGGTTTTGGATGTCGGCCAGCGGAGTGGACAAGGGCAAAATCGGTACCGTCAGCCGCGATATTCTGCTGGTCAAAACCTACGACCCGGCGGTGCGGGCGATGCGCATCTCGGTGAGTCCCGGATCCGAGCCGCTGCGGGTGTCGGTCGACGCCGTCGAGCACTGGGGCATTTATCGGCGCCATCCCGAGATTGGCGCCATCATTCACATCCACGCCTGGGTGGACGAGGTGGCGACCACGACGGTCAACTACCCGTGCGGCACGGTGGAGATGGGCGACGCCATGTCGACGCTGCTGGACCAGGACCCGCACCCCGAACGCACCGTGATCGGCCTCAAAAACCATGGCATCACGGCGACCGGGCCCAATTTTCCCGACATTCTCCAGCGCCTGGAGGGGCGGGTGCGGCCCACGGTGCCGATGCAGTGAGGTTGGACGGCGGTCGGTTCACGCACACGGCACAAGGGGGCGCACCATGACGACGAGCACGCTGACGGCCCGGCACCCATCGCATATGGACTACAGCCGGGGCCCACTTCTGGTCACCTGGGAATTGACGCGGGCGTGTCAGCTTCATTGTCGGCATTGCCGCGCCCGGGCTCTGCGCCATCGCGACCAGTCCGAGCTCGACCTCGACGAGATTCGCGCCGTGCTGGATCGGTTCGCGGAATTTCCCCGACCGCCGGTGGTGGTGTTTACCGGCGGCGACCCTTTGGAGCGGCCCGATTTGGATGACATCATCCGGGCGTCGTGCGAACGCGGCTATCCGACCGCGCTGGCGCCCAGCGTGACTCCGCGGCTGACGCCGGCCGTCATTGAGCGGTGGGCGGCCCTCGGGGTGCGTTCGGTGTCCCTGAGCCTCGACGGCGCGAGGGCGGCCGTGCATGACGGTTTTCGCGGCGTGCCGGGGACGTTTGAGGCGACGCTGAGTTTGGGTCGGGCCGTCGTGGCGGCTGGGCTGAAGCTGCAGATCAATACGTCGGTCTCGCCGTACACGGTCGAAGATCTGCCGGAGATGGGCCGGTTGGTGGAGACGCTGGGCGTGAGCAGTTGGGAAGTGTTCTTCGTCATTCCCACCGGGCGGGCCCGCCTCAGCGAGGCGCTGGACGCGGACGCCTAGGAGCGGGCGCTGGAGTGGCTGGCGCGGTATCAAGCCGCGCGGCGGTTTCGGGTCACGGCTGTGGGAGCGCCACAATTTATCCGGGTCAAACAGGGCCGGCAGGCGGCGCTGGGGCCCCCCGTGGCCCGCGAAGCCCGCGGTCTTCTCTTCATCAGTCACACCGGCGAAGTGTATCCCAGCGGCTACCTGCCGGCGTCGGCCGGCAACGTCCGCGCCACCTCGGTGGTGGACTTGTATCAGTCCAGCGACCTGTTCACCGGCCTCCGGGACGTCGAGCGCCTAGAGGGCCAGTGCGGGACCTGCGCATGGCGGTCCGTCTGCGGCGGGTCGCGCGCGCGGGCGTTTGCCGTCACCGGGGATCTGTACGCGTCCGATCCCAATTGTCCGGCCAGGCCCGCGTGAGAGTGCCGCCTCCACAGCGCCGCGGCGGACGATGCATCGCGGGAGGTGAATGTTCTGACCCGTAAGGGCGAACGCGTGGTGCGGATTGCGGTGGACGCCATGGGTGGGGACCATGCGCCGGCGGCGCCGTTGGAGGGAGCGATCCGGGCGTTGGCCGCCGATCCTCTGTTGGCGGTGGTGCTGGTTGGCCCCGAGCTGCAGCTGAGATCCCTGATTCCGGAATCGCTCCGCGGCCGACTCACCGTGGTGGATGCCCGCGAGCAGGTCGGCGAGGAGCCGTCACCCGCCCGGGCCGTGCGCCGCCGGTCGGAGGCGTCGGTGACGGTGGCGGCGCGTTTGGTGGCTCAGGGCCGGGCCGATGGGGGCTTGTCCGTCGGCAACACCGGGGCCGTCCTGGCCGCGGCGACGTTGGAATTGGGGCTGTTGCCGGGGGTGACGCGGCCCATGGCGGGTGCCGTGTTTCCGTTCGCCCCACGCACGTTCCTGGCGGATCTGGGCGCCAACGCCGAGGTGAGCCCGCGGCACTTGGTGGAGTTTGCCCGTGTGGGCGCCGCTTGGGCCCAGTGGGCGTTTGGCATGCCGGAGCCGACCGTCGCGCTGTTGGCCAACGGACGGGAGGCCGGCAAGGGCACACGGCAAGTGCGGGAAGCCGCCCGTCTGCTGGCGGCGGAGGGGAGCCTGCACTTTGTGGGGCTCGCCGAACCGCAGGACGTGGTGGCGGGACGGGTCAACGTGGCCATCACCGACGGCTATGCCGGCAATCTGGTCTTGAAATTCGTGGAGGCGCTGTCGGGCTGGTACCTGGCCCGGCTCGACGAGGGGCTGGCCCGTTCCCACATCCTGGCGGAGGACTTGCGTTCCCTGCGCCGGCAGGCCTGGGAATTGAGCGACCTGACCCGCATCGCCTCCGCCATTGTCATGCTGGGCGTGGACGGCGTCTTCCTGCCCGGACACGGGCGGGCGGAGGCCCCCGACATCGCCCGCTTGATTGCCCGCGCCGCCACGGCGGTGCGGGATGACTTGACGGGACATCTGGCGCGCTCGCTCGGCGCCGGGGCCCCGACACACCCGGAGCGCCTGGGCTCCTGAGCGGATCGGCACGCGGGCGAACGCCGCGCCATGCGAGGAGGCGGGTATGCGGAAGGTGGGCATTGCCACCGATTCCAGTTCCGATTTGACGCAAGAGTGGGTCCGGCGCCTGGACGTGCCGGTGACTCCCATTGTGGTGCGCATCGACGATGTGGATGTGGAAGTGGTCCCGGACATGGACCGCGAAGCCTACTTTGCCGCGGTGGCCGAGGGCCGGCTGACCGGAACCTCGGGCGTGAACACCGGACGCTGGCTCGAGGCTTACGGCGAGTTGGCGGCGCGGGTGGAATCGGTGCTGGCCGTCACGTTGAGTTCCGACATGAGCACCACCTGCCAAGCAGCCCAGCTGGCCACCACGCTGTTTGCGGATCGTCCGGCCGCCGTGTTCGACAGCAAAACGGTGTTCACCGGGTTGGCGTCCCTGGTGATGGGGGCCGCCGAATTGGCGATGGCGGGCGAGGGGCTGGAGGGCATTCTGGACTGGCTCAACTGGGCTCGGCCGCTGACGGCGACGTTCATGATCACGCCGAGCCTGAGCATGCTGCAGCGCATCGGCCGCGTGGACCGCGGCGGTGAGGAGGGCGGGACGCATCCCCTGGCCGTGGTGGGCGTGGAGCGGGGGCGGTTCACGCCCTGGTCGACGGCGCCGGATTTCGAGGGAGCTTTGGATCAGGTGTTTGCGGCGGTGGGCGCTCGCGTGAACGGGCTCCGGCCCCTGCGCCTGATCGTGGATCACGGCCGGGCCCCGGATCTGGCCGCCCGGTCCATCGAGCGAGGCCGGGAGGCGCTGTCGCCCCATGCCGTGGTGCGCATTGATGACGGACTCATCATGCCCGTTCTGGCCGATGGCTTTGGCGGCGTCGCGCTGGCCGTGGGACCGATGCCTTAGGCGGCCGAAGCCGCAGGGTCGAGGGGCGCAGAGGAGGCGCGTGGCGGTGAGTGTGTGGAGTGTGCGGGCCGATGGCTTGGACGGGCCGGCCACGGCCCGGATGCTGGTGGCGGGGTTTCGGGCGCTGCTGGGGCACCGGGAGGAATTGAACCGGCTCAACGTGTTTCCCATTCCCGACGCCGACACGGGAACCAACATGGGCCGGACGGTGGAGCCCGTCCTGGCGCTCCTCGGCACGGTGCCGGGAGAGATGGCCCCGGGTCAGGTTCTGCGCCAGGTGGCGCGCCAGACGCTCATCAACGCGCGGGGAAACTCGGGCGTGATTCTGGCCGAGGTGTTCCGCGGCTTGGCCAGCGCGGTGGGGGAGGAGGGCCCGCTGCACCCGCTGGACATGATTGGCGCCCTGGCCCGGGCCCGCGATTATGCCTATCAGGCGGTGGCCGATCCGGTCGAAGGCACCATCCTGACCGCGCTCCGCGCTGCGGCCGAGGCGGTGGGGGGACTGGCCGGCGACGCCCGGGTGACGATGGGGCAGGTGTGGCAAACAGCCGCGGCGGCGGCCTTTCGCGCCACCGAGGACGGCCCGCGCCTGCTGGCGGTTCTGCGCCAGCACGGCGTGGTGGACGCCGCCGCCCGGGGGCTCACCGTGTTGTTTGAGGGCATGGCCGATGAGTTGGGAGGGGGCGAGGCGGCAGCGCCCGACGGCGGCGTGGGCGCCCCAACCGGTCCGCACGCGGAGGCGGCCCCGGCCGCGTACGGCTACGAGGTGCAGCTGCTGCTGGAGACGGCGTGCGAGCGCCAAGACATCCAGCGGGCGCTCAACGGGTGGGGAGAGTCGCTGGTGGTCACCGGGGGATCCGGCCTTTTTCGCATCCACATCCACTCCCACCGGCCCGAAGGCGTCCTGGCGGCGTGCCGCGCGCTCGGCGCCACCGCCCAGGAGACGGTGGACAGCCTGGACCAGCAGGTGCATGGCCGGGACAACGCGCACGGGGACGACGGCTTCGGCGGTTGACGCCCGAGACATCGGCGGCCGGCCTGCTGGCCGTCCGCGGCAAGGCGCTCGGCTGACCCGACGCGCGTCGTCGCGGCCGTTGCACCCATGGCCCCGTGTCCGCTCGACCGGCCCCGAGAAGCCGGCGGTGCGGCCCGCGGGGACCGTCTGGCGCCTCCCATCCCCCGATCCGACCCGCCCCCCCGCGATGGCCTGCCGACCTTGTCGCCGCCGATCGGGAGATGATCCGGCGGCGTTTTCGCCTGAATGGCTGTACGATAGAAGGGGTGTCCCGCGCGGACGATGGATCGGCGCGAGGCCGCCGGATGTCCCGGAACCGGAAAGCATGCGCCCTTTCGGATGAGGCCGCGTCATTTCGTGCGCGGCGGCCGGTGTGTCGGCGTGAGGGGCGATGGCAGGGTCGGGTGTGGGCGGTCGGCGCTTCGTCGTCGAAGACTCGTGCGGGATTCTGACCGCCTCACGGCGCCGGCAGCGGTGTCGGCGCGGGAACTGGTGGAT
>DAHVOH010000075.1 GCA_027318915.1 Clostridiales bacterium | reverse complement strand
CAGAACGCATGCTCGGGGCCGGGTTGGTCGTTGGGTGTCGGCCCCCGAGCCCGCTCAAATAGGAACCGGGAGGTTCGACATGTCGAGTTTGATGAGTGCGGCGGAGGAGCATGCGGCCCACCTGGTTCAGCTGCGCCGGGCCATTCATCGCCGTCCGGAGCTGGGCTTGGAGACGGAGGAGACGACACGCCTCGTGGAGCGCGAACTGGACCGGCTGGGTATTGCACACGTGCGGCTGGCCGGGACGGGGGTGGCGGGCTATTTGGGACGAGACCGGCCCGGTCTTGCGCTGATCCTCCGAGGCGATATGGATGCCCTCCCGCTTCAGGAGGACAACGACCTGCCCTACCGGAGCGAGATTCCGAACCGCATGCATGCGTGTGGGCACGACATCCACACCGCGGCCGTGTTGGGAGCGGCCGCCCTGTTGAAGGCGCGCGCAGCGGACCTGCCCCAGCCGGTCGTGCTGATGTTCCAACCCGGCGAAGAGGGTCCTGGCGGCGCTCTTCCCATGATCCGGGACGGGATCTTGGCCGATCCGGCCGTCGGTGCTGCGGTCATGGTCCACTGCGACTCCACTCTGCCCGCCGGGACGGTTGGATTCAAAGGGGGTTTGGCCATGGCGGCGGCCGATGAATTTCAGCTGACCGTCATCGGCAAGGGCGGTCACGGCGCGCACCCCGACCGGGGCGTCGACGCGCTCTTGGTGGCGAGTCAGATTGTCGTCCTGGCGCAGTCCCTGGTCAGCCGCATGACCAATCCCACCGAACCGGCGGTGCTCACGTTCGCCACCGTGCAGGGGGGATGGCGCCACAATATTCTAGCTGACCGGGTGGAGCTCACGGGCACGATCCGCACATTCACCCCCGAACGTCGCCGCGGCATCGAACAGGAGCTGCTCCGCCTGGCCACGCACGTGGCGGAAGGGTCGGGCGCCCGTGTGGAGTTGGCGATCCGCCATGGCTACCCGCCTCTCCTCTGTGATGAGGCGCTGACCGAGGTGGCCCGCCAATCCGCCGTCGGCGTGGTCGGGGCCGACCATGCGGTGGTGCTTCGCGAGCCGTCCACGGGGGCCGAGGACTTCTCGTACGTGGCCGCCCTCGTTCCCGCGACGCATTGCCACCTCGGCGTCCATGCGCCCACCCTCGCCGCCACACCGGAGGGGATGGGTCTTCATTCCGCCCGATTTATCGCCGACGAGGACGCGATTCCGGTTGGAGCCGCCGTGCTGGCCGGCATTGCGCTGGGCGGGGTGGGTCCCGTGGCGCGAGAACGTCTTCCGGTCCCCGACACCTGGTGAGGAGCGGCATGGCCCCGATGCTGATCACAAAGCCGTCGGAGCGGCTCAACCGCCGATGGTGCCTGGGGTCAATGGATGCGGTTTCCGTTATGTCGAGCTAGTCGGTGGTTGCGGGCGAGTCGATTCTCCGCAGCAACGGAGACGTCCCGTCGGGCAACGACCGTGTCGCGTGCCTCCCTGGCGGGTCGCATGTCACGGTCCTCGGGATGGCTCTCCGCTGGCGGAACACCGTCAATGGCCGGTCGCCCCGCATCGGAATTGGTCAAATCGCTCCGCGACCTCAGGGACTGGCCGGTTTGCGAGGTCGGGGCTCGCGCGGATCGCGGTCGCGGGGTGGTGCCCATCGGGGGACAGCCGGCAGGAGGGCCGGCGCAAGCGGCGTATGGGCGGAGAGGAGGGGGCACGACCATGCGGATGAAGGCAAAGGAGTGGTCCGGCGGAGACCGTCCGGGGCCGGTCGGGGCAGATCCTCCCGGGGTCGTGCTGCGGACGCGAAGACCAGCCGATTGCCCTGTGAGCGTGTCCGGCTTGACGGACCGCTCGCCTAAGGTCGGAATCGCCGTGGTGGCGAGGCGGCCGCGTCGTGACCCAACGAGTTGGTGCGGAGGTGTGTGATGAGCGAAGAGACCGAGAGGGAGTGGAACCCCACACCGCTGTATGAAGGGGCCCCGACGACGTTTGAACGGCAGGTCGAATCCCTGGGCGCCACCGGGGACCGCTACGTCATGGAGTACCGCATGCTGCCGATGCGCGACCGGGTGCGTCTGGCCACCGTCGTCATCCATCCGCGGCCCCCGGGCCGGGTTCCCACGCTGATGGCCCGGACGCCCTACCAGAACCCGGCGACGCACCAGCTCAGCTATGACGTCTTTAAGAAAGCGTTTGCGGCCGGGTGGGCGGTGGTCGTGCAAAACGAGCGCGGCACCGGGTGGTCGGACGGGCCCTACGGCCTTATCGCCCACGGAGCGGAGGACGGCGCCGACACCTTGACGTGGATCGCCGATCAGGATTGGTCCAACGGGCGTGTGGGCCTCATCGGCTGTTCGTCGCCGGCCGAAAACCAGCTCCGACTCGCGGCCGAAGGGCATCCGGCGTTCAAGGCCGGGGTGCCGATGAGCGCGGGGGCGGGCGTCGGCAACATCCCCGGCTGTCTCGGCTCGGACGGGGGCTTCTATAAGAACGGGATCCCGCTCATTGGCAATGAGGCCACGTGGTACCACCCGTCCGCCACGATCGACCGGCCGCGTCTGCCCGACACCGACGACCCCGATGCCCTGGCCCGGGCGATGCGCACATTTATGGTCTCGTCGCCGGGGATGCACGACCGCGACTTCGCGGCCGCCTTCCGCCGCGTCAGCCGCATCCCGCCCAGCGGCACGATCCTGGACCGCTTAGGGGTGCCGAAGACCGGCTATGACACCTACCTGCGGGTCGCTCCGCTGGATGGGGTGTGGGACGAGGTCGCCCTGATTCATGCCGCGCATACGGGCGCCACGCCGCAGCTCAACATCAACGGGTGGCTCGACTTTGCCGCGTACGAGACGGTGAAACTGTTCGAATTCCAGCAGCACCATCCGGACCAGTATCTGATCATGGCAGCCAGCGCGCACTGCGCGATGATCCGGGCGGCGGCGCCCCAGACTATGCTGGGCGAGCGCCCGGTGGGCAACACCACCTTTCCGTATGAGGACATCATCTGGGCGTGGTTTCGCCGCTTTTTAGCCGACGACGCCGACGCCTGGACCCCGATGCCGAGGGTGCAGGTCTTTCTGATGGGCGCGAACCAATGGCTGACGGGGGACCGGTGGCCGCTGCCCGAGACCCGGACGGCCGTGCGGTATCTCACCAGCGGCGGCCATGCACAGACGCTCTGGGGGGACGGAGCATTGCGGAGCGCCGCGCCGGGGCGGGACGTCGCGGCCGACACGGTGCTGGCCGATCCCACCAATCCGGTGCCGAGTCTGGGGGGCGGACTCGGGCCGGAGCCGGTCGTGCAGGATCAGCGGGCGGTGGAGGCCCGCCAGGACGTGCTGGTCTATTCCACGCCGCCGTTGACCGCGGGCGTGGCGGTGGCCGGGGACGTGGAGGTCGTCCTGCACGTCTCGGTCGATGTGCCCGACGCGGATGTGTTTGTGAAGCTGGTGGACGTGTACCCCGACGGCACCGCGTACAACGTGGCGTGGAGCGGGCTCCGCCTCCGGTACCGGGAGAGCCTGAAAGCGCCGACCTGGCTGGAGCCCGGTCGGATTTATACGCTTCGCATCACGGGCATGACCACCGCCAACTACTTCGCGCCTGGGCATCAGATGCGCCTCGAAGTGGCGGGGTCGAACTTTCCCCTCGCCGACCGCCATTGGCATGTCGCCGGCCCGAACGAGGAGGCCGTCGCCGGCCCGGTGGCCCACCTCACGCTCCACCACGACGCGGCGCATCCGTCGCGGATCGAGTTTCGGGAATACACAGGCCCGCTGCGCCTCAACTCGGCTCCGGACCGGGGTGAGGGCTGATCCACCGGCCGCGGGCAGCCAGCGTCAGGCGGGCGGATGCCGTCGAACCTGCCACGGGCAGCGACGGTGTTCGGGACTTGGTGTGTGGGAGGGCGCCTTTTCGGACCGGGCTCTGCCGTGCCGCGGCTCGACGGTCGCGGCGGGAGCGACTCGGCGTGATGCGCGCCAGGGTCTCGCCGATCCGGCCGAACTGGCGGACGGGCGACCGACGCGCGAGGCAGGATGCCGCCGGTTCCCGAGCAGGTCTCTCCGTCGCCGCGACGGATGCGGAAACTCCGGGGCGAGGACGTCGTGCGCGCGTCTTCCCCCGGTGGACGCGACGCGGCAATGGTTGACGGCGCTATGCCGTCTCGGGCCACGGGATGGCGGCATGGGCCGTAGAGATCGGCACGGCGCCGCGCCCCTCCCGTCCGGTCGGAGTGTGGGCCCGGTTCGCACAATGACGTCCGACCCGGTTGCAGAGCGCGGCACACTCCCGACCTTCGTCCCGCTTATTTCCCGGCGACAACCCGCCAATGGGTGAAGGACGCGGCGCACGTCGGCTCAGGTTTTGTCATGTCGCGTGCGTGCTTGATTGGTGCGGCAACGAGCCGAGTTCGGCGTCGCCGCGCTTCCGAGACGGAGCAGCCTGGGCAATGGATCCAATGCCAAGGGCCGGGATTGAGACAAACCCAGAGGCGACGCAGGTCACTTCGGTGCGGATCCTGGTGATGGTGCGATGGTTCTCCAGCGAGACGACGGGGTCGCGGGCGTTGACGCCCGGGTGGTGACGGCAGACGGCGGGCCGGCGACCGACGGCCGGAAGGCGCCCGCTCGTCGACCTTCGCAGGTGACCCGCGGCCGACGCCGTCATCGTCCGACTCGCCGACGTTGCACCACCGGTGAATTGCTGCGGCTTCCGGGGGGCCTCCTGAACCTCACGCACCGTCACGGGCACAACCGTCCGGAACGCAGGCAACCGCACGAACCGACCGACGTCCCGTTGGCTCAATCTGGTCGGAGGATGGTTCCGGGACCTGACCGACAAAGCCATCCGGCGCGGCGCCTTCCCCCGTGGGCCGGCTTTGATGGCGACCATCGAACGCTACGGGGCCGCGCACAACCCGAATCCCAAACCCTTCGAGTGGACCGCGACCGCCGCCGAGATCCTCGAGACCACGCAGCGGGGCCGGCTCCCGCGCGCCCAAGTGGAAAACGAAAAAGGAGACACGACACTAGCTCACTACGCGAACCAGGCCCGAATAGCCAGCCAGCACGGCGTCGGCCGTCACAAGTTCCAGGGGACCCTCCATGGCCTGCGCGATCAGGAGGCGATCGAACGGATCGGCGTGTATCGATGGCAGGCAAGCCACTCTGGCCGCATGGACGGCTGTCACCGGCAGCTCGAGGAATCCGCTTCCCGTTATGCCCCGGACCAACTCGGCCAGATCCACCGCCAGCTTGCCGACCCGGACCTTGATGGCGGCTTCCCAGATGGAAGCAGCGCTGACAAAAACGTCCTCCGCCTCCTCTATCCGCTCATATTCGAGGGGGGACAGTCTATCGGAGGCGGCCAGAAACCACAGGTATACGTGGGTATCCAGCAGCAACCTCATGGGCCGGTTCCCTCAAACGCCTGCTGCACGTCCGGAGGCAGTGGCGCATCGAAGTCGTCGGCCACCCGGATCTTGCCTCGGAGGAAGCCCGGCGTGCGTGGGGGCCTCGGCGACTCGATGGGCACCAATCGGGCGACGGGCTTGCCCGCCTTGGCGATGATGATTTCAGTGCCGCGGGTGACCTCGTCGAGGAGACGTGACAGGTGGGTCTTGGCGTCGTGCACATTGACGTATTTGATCGCGCCGTCCTCCTTGTCGACTAAGCTTAGTTTAGTCTTTCCCGTAGATCAAGACGCTGGGGCGATACGGCCCGGATCGGGCGACTGTCTCTGGGGGACGCCGACCAGGCGCACCGGTGGCGAAGTGGCCGACCCCGTGGTCCCCCGGCGTGAGCGCCATGCGTCGTCGTAGCCGGGGCTGGTTCGACGAGAACTGCGGCTACCGTTATCGAGCGCCTGTTCCGCGGAAGACGACCTCCCGGAAGAGCCCCAGGTCGCCGACCAGGCGCGTACAAACCAGCCGAAAGGGCTCCGTGCCTTATGGGTGGCCCGCCATCTTCCCTGTTCGCGCCTACTCTCCCACGTTTTCGTGACCGCGCGTGCTGTGGCTCGCCGCACACCGCTCGCTCGGACCGCGGAGCGCCCGGCTGAAAACGGCTCACCGAGGGGATGAAACACGCGCACATCGCCCGGAGGCGAGACGGGTTTGGGAGGGACCGTCAGGTGCATGGCTCGGCTAGCGTCCGAACCGCCGCCCGCATGCACCCGTTGTGTCCAACGATGTCCCACGTGGCGGTCCTCATCTCGCCATCGCTCTCCGGAATCGCCTTGGCGCCGCGGGCCGGCACTCCGTCCACGCCCAGGGGCCAACCCGCTGCTCGCCATGCCTCGTCTGGCGGCGAGGGACAGCGCGGACAGGCAAGCCGGGGCTAGCGCTCGCCCGGCGTCGAGCGCGCGTGCCGGGGATGCGACGCCTGCAGGATCTCACAGAGCGCCAGCAGGCCTCGTTCGAGTTCATCGGGGGGCAGCGCTCCGTAATTCAGAACCAATCCGGCGGGCGGGCGCCTCGCCATGGAATACGGCGCCAGCGTCTCGACCAGCAGACCTTGGCTCTGCCACTGACGGCTCAGCGCCTCCAGATCGGGGGCGGAGGGTGTGGTGCACACGATGGGGACGTGCAGGCCGGCCGGCGCCCCGGTGATGTGCCACCCGGGGGGCAGCCGCTCTGTCAACACCGTGTCGACCAAGCGTCGGCGCTCCGCGTAGAGCTTGCGCATCCGGCGGAGGTGCGCCTCGAAGCTGCCTTCGGTGATAAAGGCGGCCAGGGCCTCCTGAGACACGCCGTCGGGGGGGCGTTCGGTGAGGGCCCGAAACTCCGCCAAGGCGGGCGCCAACGTCTCCGGCGCCACAATGAATCCCAGCCGTAGGCCGGGGGCGAGCACTTTCGAGAACGTTCCCACATAAAACGTGCGCCCGTTGCGGTCGAGTCCCTGTAATGCCGGCAGTGGCGGCAGGCCGAACCGAAACTCTCCGTCGTAGTCGTCCTCGATGAGAAAGGCATCGTGTCGCACCGCCCACGCCAGCAGCTGCTGGCGGCGGGGCAGCGGCAGCACGCCCCCCAGCGGAAATTGATGGGAGGGGGTGACATACGCGAGGCGGCCCGACGGCAGCTTGTCGGTGAGGAGTCCCTGTTCGTCCACGGGTGCCGGCCGAACACGGGCGCCCAATGAGAGAAAGAGGCGCCGGGCCGTGAGGTAACCCGGCTCCTCCATCAGGACCGCGTCGTCGGAGGTCAGAACGAAGCGAGCGATGGCGGCCACCGCCTGCTGCGTGCCGGTTGTGATGACGATCTGCTCGGGGGTGGCGGTGATGCCGCGGCTCCGGAGGAGACGCGCGGCCACGGCCGTCCTGAGGTGCATGGAGCCGCGGGGGTCGTGGCTGTATAGCAGGTTCTGTGCAGACAAGGCTCGACGGTAGACGCGGAGCCAGGAACGCTCCGGAAAGCTTTCGACGGCCGGTGTCCCCAGACGAAAGTCCCAGCGTGTTTCGGGTCCCAGGTCGTACGATGGGCCGAGGCGGTCCGCCATGATCTGTCCCGGCAGGGGGCGTGGTGCCGGAGGGACATCCTGACGCCGCGGGCTTGGAGCGGGCCGGGTCAGGTCAGGGTTGACCATGGGCCGTCGGCGGGGCGCAAGCGCGAGATGTCCCGAGTCCGCGAGCTGTTCATAAGCGGCAATCACGGTATTGCGACCGATGCCGAGCGAGCGCGCCAACTCGCGGGTTGAGGGCAACGGCTCGCCGGGGGCGATCAGACCGTCCTGCACCAGCTTCCGGATGCCTTCGGCCACTTGGACGCCCAGCGTCATCGGAGACTTCCGGGAAAGGGCGAGCGCGATGTCCATGGCTTCCTCCCATCTGGATCTAGAGAATGATCGAAATCTGGTTCTTGGCAAGAACCAGTCGTTTCGTTAGCGTCGAGCCGGCGGGGCATATTCGGCGACCGTAGGGGATGGTGGGCCGATCGTGGCACCAGGACGCGGTGCGGGAAACAAAGTGTCCTCCCGGATCTCCGGAGAAGCCTTGGGCGAGCGGCTGGGAGCCATTCCCGCAGCGATGTGGCGGGTGGCCGTCGGATCCAGCATCAACAGCATGGGCCTCGCGTTTCTCTGGTCGCTCACGACGCTCTATGTGCATGAGCATCTGGATGCGTCGATGGGGGTGGTTGCCGTCATTCTGACCGCCCAGCAGGCGGCCGGCCTAGTGGGCTCATTGCTCGGCGGGACGTTGTTCGATCAGTACGGCGGCCGCGTTCCCCTTCTGGTCTCCGCCGCCATCGGCGCGCTCTCGCTCACCGCCGCGGCCATCGATGGGGCTCTTGCGGCCTTCGCGGCCGCCGCCGTCCTCACCGGATTGTCGGTCGGCATCACCTTTGCGTGCTTGAACGCCTTGGCCCCGCGAGCTTGGCCCGGAAGCGGCCGTAGCTCGTTCAACGTGGTGTATGTCGCGTTCAATGTGGGCGTAGCGGTCGGACCCGTGCTGGCCGGGCTGCTCGCCACCATGGACTTTCGTCTGGCATTCGGTGTAGGGGCTGCGGCCCTGCTGGGCTTTTGGGCTCTGGTCCTGCAGGGATATCGGGGCGCAGTGTTTGAGCGGCCCGAGCAGGCCCGCACCGACCGTCGGTCAGAACCCTCTACGGGCATCCCGTTGAGGGGATTGGGCTGGCCGATTTGGGTGCTGGTTGGAGGACTTCTTCTGGACTGGATGGTTTACGCGCAATGGTTCACCCTGGTTCCGGCTTTTCTGCACGGCGACGGGATTCCTCTGCCTCTTTACAGCCTTCTCTGGACGGTGAACGGTTTCGTTGTGGTGCTGGGCCAGCCGGTGATGAATCGGCTGGTGCGCGTCCTCAATAGGCCCGTTCGGCAACTGGTAGTGGGGAGTCTGTTCTTCGCGCTGGCCGCGGCGTTGCTGGTCGTCGTACGGACCTATCCGGCCTACGTCGCGGCGATGGCGCTCTCCACCGGCGGGGAGATGCTGGTCTGGCCGGCCGTTCCGGCCGCAGCCGACACCCGCACCCCGGTCGGGCGGCGCGGTACGGTCCAGGGCGTTGTGAGCACGGCGGGTTTTGCCGGGCGCACGGTGGGTCCGCTGGTCGGCGTGATGCTCGCCTCCATGCTGGCAGTGCGGGGAGTGTTCACCGTGTTGGCGGCGGTGACACTGGCGGGCGGCATTCTCTACGTGCTCGCCGAGCGCGCGGCGGTTCCGCAGACGAAAGAGGCGTGAGCGCCAGCCGATCGCTTCTCTGGACTTGAGAGAAGCGATCGTGGGACTGCGCGCCGAGCCGCGGCGAGCTACGGCCGCAACACGGCAGCCGGCTCCAATGCGTGCCCGTCAGAGATGCTTCCTTTCGACAACTTCGTCGATGGCAATGGCGGCGGTCGTCACATCCGAGGCGTCTCCGAACAGACGCAGACGATAGCCCGGGCCGGTTTCGGCGTGGGTCGGACAGTGTTGACCGATGGGCCGTTGACGACAGCGGTGCATGGCCTGGATCTCGCACTGAAGACAGAGCCGGAGCCCGCGTCGGTCGATCGTTAAAAGCGCGTCGTCCTCTGCTGAAGCCTCGGCGAAAGGCATCATGGGAGGCGACCAAGCGGCCGCGTTGCAGGCGGCGTCCAGACCACGGAGCTCCTCGACGGCGATCGCTCGGCCGGTGCGGCACGTGGCGCCGGTCCCCGCGCCACGTGGCCTGGCTATTCCCAAGGATCCCTCATGCTCTCGGGGTATCGGCGCGTGGTGCCGCCCATGCCGCGTGCCTTTCCGGCCACAGCCTAAACGGGCTCACCCGAGCCGAGACATTGCCGGGCATCCGGACAATGAGCCCGCAGCACCGGGCGGTGTCAGTCGGCGTTCGCCCGTCCATCGATCCGTAAACCGTGCGCCTGCGGAGACACACGCGCTGGGCGACGGCAGAGGGGTCCGTTCCGGATGCGACGTCGTTGATTTGGTGGAATCCAGCCGCCCGGGCCGCGCGAACGGGCGACGCGTCATGAGGGGCGTGTGGAGCCATGGCCCCAGAATGAGAGGGCAGCTGGGAGGGTGTCGGCTGGACGAACGAATCCGACGCCGACACCCTCCGGTCCGGCACCGTCCGATCACACGGCAGGGCCTGCCGTCACCCGAAGGATCGGAGGGGCACCGTCCGGATCGCCCGACCCTGCGGCACGGTGTGCGGTAAGAACCCGGAGGGGCGTGGCGACTGACCGCCGGCGCGTGCCGGTCGTTTCTCGCGTCAAGCTTGGTCCGGGATCCGGCCGGCGCCGGGCGCGTCCGTGGATGCGCAAACAGCGGCGGCCACGAACAAGACCGTCGTGGCAACACCAAGCGCCTCATGTGCCACCAACACCGCTCCATCCAGGTCCGTCGCCAGGAGAACCAGCCCTAGGCCCGCCTGGACACCCAGCACAGCCCAGGCCCGGACAATCCATCGCCGAGCGGAGGTCGGCATCGCCCCGTAATGTCCCAGGCTCAAGACCGCCAGCAGGAGGACCACGCCGGCAGCAAGCCAGTGCCACCAACCGGGCCCCACCACCATGCGCCCTTGGTCGGTGCCCAATGCTCGCACGCCATGGAGAAAACCGGATGCGGCGAGATTCAGATGGGCGAGGTAGCTGCCGAAAAAGAGCGTCAACAGGGCGGCCGAGGCGGCGGCCCACAGCACTTGAGACGAGCTGTCCCAGCGCCAGGGACGTCCAGACCGCGTGACGGCCAGCGCTTGGGTCATCAACACCGCCAGGAGGAGGGTGGCCGTTGCGTCGTGGAACGCGACCACCAACGCGGGCAGTCCGGTCAAAACGATGACCGCACCCAAAGCCACCTGCACAAGCAGCAAGGCGACGGCCATGACCGCCAGAAGGCGCAGTCGCGAGTCCCGCGTGCCACGAAAGATCCCTATGGCCATCACCGTCACGACCAGACTGACGATGGCCGCCACCACCCGGTGACTCCATTCGATCGTGGCGTGGATGTTGGCGGGCGGCAACAGGCGGCCATGGCAGACCGGCCAGTTGGGACCGCACCCCAGACCCGAGTGGGACCCGGTGACGGTGCCTCCCAAAATAATGAGGCCGTAGGTCAGGCAGGCGGCGAACCAGAACGGCCAAACCGGGATGCGTGCGGGCACAGAATCCCCTCCGGTGCGTCGATGGCCCTGACCATACCCTCAAGTGCCGGCATGCCACAAGGGCCGGAGGATCCCCATTGCCGGGCCATTGGTCGGAATGTGTTCGTCGGAGATGTGAACGCGCCAAAGATTCCGGGCCCTGGGGCACGTGCGTGGTCAGCGTGGCCGTCGTCGGAGGACAGCTGAAGAGGGCTCGGACATGCGGCGAGGCTCCCACGGTGAGTGCGTCGGAACGGCCGGACCCGTTCAGGTTTCGGGACGGGCCTGCCCGCCCGCTCCGATCAAGAAGAGATGTAACTGCGGACCCACTCTCCAAACATTTTTTCTACCAGCAAATATTCGCCGCGTTTGGTGCCGTGTTCCACCACCGCCATATCGATGAGATGGTGGAGAGCGCGCGTCACGGTTCCCGAGTTGAGATGTCCGTCAAACGGCGGCGCGCCCGCCACGAGACTTTTCAAGACGAGGTCCGCATGCCTGACTCGGCGAACCTCCTGCCATTCCGCTTCATAGACAGGCGTCAAGCGGTCGAGGGCCCGGTTGTAGCCGAGGATGACATGTTCCGCGTCAATGGTCGTCGCCTCGCCGCGCATCATCCAGGCTTCCGAGATGACTTCCATCGTGCACCAGGGGTGGCCTCCGGTGCGCTCCAGGAGGAGGTTCACCGCGGAATCCGTGATGGTCAGCCGATGGCTCGCCAGCTTGCGGCGGAGATACGTCCGCCAAGCCGCATCGGGGATGGGCGGCATCTCCATGGGGAGAGCGAAACGATAGAAGGCGGCGCTATGCTGTGAAAAGAGAGCCCGCAGCAGGGACGGCCGGCTCCCCAGGAACAGGTAGGCGGTGTGAGACGCCGCCTGCATGAGCGCACGCAGGCGGCGAAACAATGCGTCGCCGCCGATGCGTTCCACTTCCTGAAACTCGTCCATCAGGACCACGAGACGCTTTCCGTCGCGCGCGGCAATGCGCTCGCCTGTTGCGACCGCGACGTCCAGGGCATCCTCGGGAGAAAGCGTCTTGGCAGACAGGGCCAGGCCCAGTTCCAGGTCGTGGACTTTGGCCGTCAGTCTCACGCTGGCCAGCGCGTCGCGCAGCACGGCGATGTTGTGCACGGCGCGGGACCAAGGCCCAATGCGATTCTCCAAGGTCGCACCGAGCAGGCGTACGGCCAGCTCCTCCAGGGATGCCACGTGGAACAAATCGACCGAAGCCACGTACACGTTGGCCGCACGCAGGCGGCGGAGAGCCTCATGGCCCACGCCGGATTTGCCGGTTCGTCGCGGTCCCGCCAGCAAAAGACTCTGACCGGCGCCCAACCGGGCCACGAGCTCATCCAGAAGCTCCACCCGGTCGATCATGTCATCCTGCCCCACCGGCACTCCCACCGGGAATGGTGGACCCGCTGCCTGGTTCGTTGGGATGCCTCCTCGCATCATTATAGTGCATAACGTGAACTGAACATGCTCAGGCGGGGAATGACGGTGAGAGGCTCTCCCCCCGATCCGCCACCGGCCGCTGTGAACACCCTCGGGAAGCCTCGGCATCCCGGCGCGTGCCGGCAAGCGCTCAACGCTGCATCCTCCGCCTGGCGCCTTTGACACGGGTTCCGCCGCTCGAGGAGCGGACGGTCCGGTCTCCTGGAGCCTGGACTTTCATCCGCGCCCGCGCGTCGGTTGGTGTCGGATGACCGGGTCGGTTCGGGCAGCGGGCGGCAAGGTTCGCGGCGCGGTGCAAGAGCGGTACCCTGTGAGGGGGATCGGTCCGGCGGTGCCGGAGGATGGAGGGTCACTATGCGATTGGATGGCAGCGTCGTGCTGGTCACAGGCATCGCGCACGGCATCGGCCGCGCTATTGCGGAGGCGGCGGGGGCGGCGGGGGCGGTTGTGTATGGGGCGGATATCCTAGCCGATGCGGTCCATGGGGCCGAGCGCCAATGGGGTGAGGGCAGAGCCCGCGTGATGGATGTGACGGCGGCGGAGGCTTGGGCCGCCTGGGTCCAGGAGGTTCTTCGCCGTGAGGGTCGGATTGACGGACTGGTGAACTGTGCCGGGGGTGTGGCCGGTCAGGTGCATCAGGCCATCGAACAGGTTTCGGACGAGGATTGGCAGCGGGTGCTGGCCATCAACCTGACCGGCAGCTTCAACGGCATCCGGGCGGTGGCGCCGACGATGAAGGGTCAGAAGCGCGGCGCCATTGTCAACATATCGTCCGGCGCCGGGCGGAGTGCGAGCCTGACCGGGATTCAAGCATATACGAGCGCGAAAGCCGGTCAAATCGGGCTCACGCGACAGATGGCGCAGGAACTCGGTCCGCATGGCATCCGTGTCAACTGCATCTGCCCCGGATTCGTCCGGTCGAATCCGGCCAGCGAACGTCAGTGGGAGGCGATGGGTGAGGCGGGTCAGCGGGCGCTGGTGGAGCGCATTCCCCTCCGGCGCCTGGGGCAGCCGGCCGACATTGCGGACATGACGGTGGTGTTTTTATCGGACAGCTCACGCTACGTCTCGGGCCAGGTTCTCACCGTGGATGGCGGCCTGCAGTTGTTTTGAAGGCGCCGGGCGAAGGTGTGCGCCTGGGTGCCGCCACGCTCGGCCGGCGGGGTCGGCGGCGACGACGGTCCGTTCGGGGCAATCCCATGGGCGGCCGGCTGTCTTGATGTGCCGTCCGGCACTCATGCTTCGCGTGCCGGTGTCTCAAGGACCCATCCCGGCGCCCGGTGTTCGCGGTCGCCCCGCTCGCCGGTTCCATGAGACGGATGAGATGGGCGACGGATAGGGTGCGGCTGGCCCTGCACCGGAACCGGCGCCCGGGCGTCCGGACCGCGCGCCGGCCAATCTCCGACGCGTGGCTGCCCCGCCGTGCGTGGGATCCGGTGGATCCCGCCGGCGCTCTCGTCCCCGGCTGAGCCATCGGCTCCGAAGCGTTCGTCCGTGGACGACGCGCGTCCTGGCGCGCTTGCTAATCACACGTCGTGTGGTCGGAGAGCACTTCGCGGATGGTGCGCCGCGCCATGGTGACAAAAGCGGGATGGCTCTTGGAGTAGTAGGGGATGATGAGCAGCGCTTGGTGCAGGGCATAGCCGCGCACACGGCTCCACAGCCCCTCATCGCCGCCGAGCGTCTGGCGGAACACTTTCCGGCCGTCCGGGCCAAACAGGCTCCACGCCGGCACCAGGTCAAGCGCCGGATCCCCGATGCCGACGCTGCCGAAGTCTAAAATGGCCGCCAGCCGGCCCTCCCGGATCAGCACATTGGGCGGGAGAAGATCGCCGTGATGCCAGACCGGCTCCCCGTCCCAGCGCGGAGCGAGCAGGGCGGTCGTCCAGGCTTGGCGGACCGCCTCGCGGTCGGGGATGGCGACCGGCGCGTCGATGGCCTCGCGGGTGACGGCGTCAAGCTCACTGAGCGGCGGTCGCCCGGAAGGCGG
>DAHVOH010000074.1 GCA_027318915.1 Clostridiales bacterium | reverse complement strand
GTCCATGCAGGAAGTCGCATCCGCCGAGAGCCAGCATGGCGACGAGTCCCGCGGGCACCCACCACCCCACACGTTTCCACCGCATGCGCCCCAACTCGCACCGCCCCCGATTTGCGGCCAGGCGGGTGGCCGACTGAGGTAAAGCACCGCCCGAGACCTGAAATCCAGCCGGACAAGTGTCCGCACGTGCTCCACGGCGTCTCTACCGGGTGGTGCGCCGACCGACGGCACCGCGTGATCCTGTCCTGTGTATGCTGCAAGGCGCGTCGACGGTCGCCTCAAAACCGAAAACAGCTCCTTTTGCGACACTGGCATCGTAGCCTCTGCTATTCAGTAGCGTCAAGCGCGGTGCGCTTATCGAAATCGTAGCAACCCGGGGACGCGGGCCACCCATCGCGGCGGGGAGCGCTGACCATCCATCCAAACGGCGGTTTGAGGAGAACGCGGTGCCCGGCGCAGGTCTTCCGACTCGAGGCCACCCGTCATGCCGCACCGGAACGCGCGGCGCCGGCCCAAACCTGTTCAGGCCGACTCCGCCTCGCCCAGTAACAGCGACAGCCATGGCGATCCGGGCTCGTCGGCGGCCGAGAGCAGGAAGACGGACCGCCGGGCTCTCGTCAGCGCGGTGTAGAGGCGCTCGCCACCCAACGCGCCGGGCGGGTACTGTTCGAGCGGCAGGCCCGCGAGCACGACCCAATCGAACTCAAGCCCGCGCGCGTCCTCCATGGTTCCCACGGCCAGTCCGCCGGCGTACGCGCGGCGACCGTCCAGCCGCTGGCATGCCCGCAGCGGCGTCAGTGCCTTGCCGAGAAGGTCGGCCCGGTGGCTGTCCGGCGCCAGCACGGCCACGGAGGTAACGCCTGCGGCTTCGGCTGCCTGCACGAGCGCCGCCACCCGGTCGGCCAGCAGCCTTCCCTCCGGCACTTCCTCGCGGTGAATCTCACCGGCCACCGGATGCCAGGGAACGCTGTCGCTGGTCGGCGAATCCGGCAAGAGCCGCGCCCGGATCCGCTCCGCGGCGCGATGAATGCGTGCCGGCACGCGATAGTTCTTCCCGAGCCAGATGGTGCGGACAGACCTTTTCGGCAGCCCGAGCGCCCGGCGTGCGTCATCCCAGCTGGACAAGCCCTGGTCTCGCCCCCGCTGCAGCAGATCGCCGGCCAGAATGAACGGCGCCGCCGGATCCACCAGCCTTTGCAAAGCCCAAAACACGGCCGGGGGGAAAAATTGGGCTTCGTCCACAATAACCCAACGCGGCGCCGGGCCCTCCCACGTGCGTCCCAGCACGGCCGCCAGCAGGATCAACTGGGCCAAATCGGGATCGGGCGCGGCGTCCAAATCGGCCGCCGCCCGGCGATAGATGCGGGCCGGCTCCGCCTCACCCGGATCCCCGCGGCCCGGCCACGGCGGCCACTCCCTTATGACGGCGCCCATGGCGGTCCAATGGCCCTGGAGACTCTCCCAAGACGCCTTCTCCGGCTGGCGCACAAACCGCGCCAACGCTCCGTGCGCCACGCGCGCGGCACTGCCCACGGCCAGCTGCTCCGGGTTCACCCGTTCAAGCGCCGCCGCCACCCGGCGTTGCAGGGGCGCCAGGGCTTCGGCACGGAGCGCTCGGCGCGCCTCCTGCAACGCCCCCTCCCATTGACCCGGATCTCTCCGGTCGGCGTCCGTCCCCGATGCGGGCGCCCAGCCCGGCCACAACAGGCCGGCGACATCCTCCAGGCTCATCACCCGCACGCGCCCGCGTTCCAGCCCGAGCCGCGGCAGGGCGGGACCGACGTAGTCGCGCAGGGTCGGCGTCGGCGTCAGGTAAAGGCCGGGGCTGCCGGGGGGTGCCAACACTGCCACGCGGTGCGCCGCCACCACCGTCTTGCCGGTCCCGGCCGGGCCGTCCAAGATGGTCAACCGGAAGCGAGCGTCACGGTCATTGATGACCTGGTTCTGCTCGCGGTCCAAGACGTCGGCCAGCACGTCCAGCGCGGGCCGCGCTCCGCCGGCCAGCCGGCGGCGCACCCGGTCTTCAAACACCGCGCCGTAGCGCGGAGCCACGCGGGTCACGCGGCCGTTCTCCATTTCGACGTCCTCCACGGTCACTTGGACCACCCCGAGGCGCCCTCCCCCACGAAGCTCCGGCCACCGCATCAGGTCCGCCTCCCGCAGCGGCAGCGTCACCACCGTTTCGCGCGGATTGCGCACCAGGTCCGCGAGGGCGGTCAGGTGGCTGATGACCAGCATTTCCTCCGGACCGACCGGAAAGGCCTCCGAGCGGGCATACTTGTGCACCCGGACATCCACCTGGAATCGGTCACCCGCCGCATCGTCCAGCGCCCCCACAATGCGGGCAAAGTACACCTCGCCACCGTCTGCCATTTCGGTCAACTGAGCGTAACTCTGCTCGACAATCTCGGCATGCTGCCACGCCGCCTCGTCATTCGCCCGCAGCGCCCGCTCCCGCGCCCGATCCGCCCGTTGCCGTCGGGCCTCCAGCTCAGCGGGTGCCCACGCCTCCCACCCGGCCAACACCGCCTGTTCGCGTCGCGCCGCATCAGCCGCCGCTCCTGCCTCGGTGATGACGCCCCCTCCTTCACGGTTCCGTCCTGGCCTCCACGCCGACGACCCCCGGGAATCCCCGGGGGTGGACGTGCGGAAAGGCCTTTAGTATACCCGAAGCCGGGAGACCGTCACAAGACCCCATCCTCTAGGGCTTCACCCCTTTGGGCAAGGGAGCCAGCAGCAGGACGCTCACGTACGCCTTCCCGAATTCCCGCGACAGCATGGGCTTGTGATGGCGCGGTGGGTAGTAGCCGGGAAAACGCCCCCAGAGTGCCGGTTCCTCCACCAGAAATCCCTCGACCGCTCCGCTGCTGGACGTCAGCACCTTGAGGCCGGGTCCCCGAGGCGGCCCGTAGACCGTCAGCCCAAAAAACGTGGCCGGCTCCTTGACATAGGCGGCGACGCGCGGGTTGACGGCGGCAAAGGCGCTCCAGGACATCAGATCGCTCGCCGTCGTGGTCATCGTCGGCGCAATCGCGCCGGGTGCCACGAAATACAGATGCTCGCTGTTGTCCGCCACGCCGGCGTTGGGCACCGTGGTGGGCGGGTCAAACCAGGGGTACGTGCCGAGCTTCTGGGGGAACGTCGTCTCCACGCCGGTGACCAGGCCGCTTTGGTTGGTCATCAGCACGATACTCGGGTAGGGAGTGGCCCAGTGATACCCCATGCCGGGAATGAAGGTCGAAATCTGATGCGCTCGTTTCAACCACGGGTTGAGCTGCTTCAGATAGGCGAGAGACGGCAGCGTGGCCAAACTCTCCGCCTTCACCCGATTGGTCCTGGTCAACCAGGACCCGCGGCGGCGTGGGGATCCCACCACGCCGGCCCGGCGACCGACCTGGGTCACGCTTTTGCCGGCGGTCTTGGCGCCGTGGCGGGCCGATCCTACGGCGTTGTTCGCCGTCTGCCCGGTCTTTTGGGCCGTGCGTTTGCCGGCATGGTAGAGGCCCGACTTGCGCGGCGTACCGGCGTTGGTTTTGGGCATATGACTCGGCGCGTTGGCGTTCGGCCTGGGCGCAGCGATGGGGCCGCACCCGGCCAGAATGCCGCCGGCCAGCAGCGCAGCCAGAACACTCTTCAATGCGCGGCGCCCCATCCGATTTTGCGGCATCACAATCCCCCCTCTTCATGCCCGAAGCTTGCCCGAAGGGTTCGGGATAAAAGCAATCCGGTGAAGACAGGGTTTGTGCGCCGCCGTTGGCTTATGCGGCCCCAGGACGCGCTAAAATCTGCCAGGGCCGCCTGCACGGCGGCCCTGGCGCCGGAAACGACGCTCCGAGCGTCAGTGCGCTTGGGCGGCGGCGCGCAGCTGGCCCATGGTCTCGGCGCCGGCGGATGCGGTTTCGACGGCGGTCCAGCGCGGAGACGTCTCTTGGCGCACCACCTGGTTGATGTGAGAGAGCGCCGCCGCAAAAGACGGCAGCCCGTCCCCGGCGGGAACGATGCGCACCTCCCCGGCGGCACGCAGCACCAGCAGGTCACTGGCGCCCGGATGAAACGGGTTGGTGGCGAGAATGCTGCCCGTGCTGCCGATGATGCGCGTGAATGTGTCGTAGGGCCGCACGAATCCGGCATTCAAGCGCAGCGCTCCGTGCGCGTATTCCGCCAGACCGGTCACCTCGGCGTCCACGCCGCTCGGATCCGGGTCCATATGGGCCCAGGCGCGCATGGCAGGTCCCCGAAACAGCAGCGAGGCCAGATGAACAGGATAGCAGCCCACGTCGTACAGCGCGCCTCCGCCCAATTCTGGCTGGAGGCGGATATTGTCGCGCGAGGACAGCTGGAATTGAAAGGTTGACTCCACCACGCCCAGCCGGCCGATGGACCCGTCCCCAATCCAGCGCCGGATCTGCTCGAAATGCGGTCGAAACGGAAAGACGAACGCCTCCCAGAGCGGCGATTGGGCCCGGCCGGCCACCGTAATGAGGCGCGCCACCTCCACCGGGGTGAGCCCCAGCGGTTTTTCGCACAGGACCGCCTTGCGCCGCTCCAAGGCCTTCTCGGCCCATTCGGCGTGCAACGAGTTGGGCAGCGCCACATATACGGCCTCCACGGCCGGATCGTCCAGCAGCGCCTGATATCCGGTCACCGCCCGTTCAATTCCATGGTCCCGGGCATATGCCTCAGTACGGGGCCTCTCCCGTCCCGCCACGGCATACGCGCGCCCCCCGACCGCCCTGAGGGCGGGGAGAAACGAAGCGCGGGCGATATGGGCGGTGCCGAGGATGCCCCAGCGAACCGGGTCCGGTGTGGCCATTGTCATCTCCTTGCCGTCGTGCGTCGCTCCCGGTCGGACTATTCGCCGCACGCCCCGGCAGGGGCGTCCACCGGCCCGGGATGAGCAACGGGACGCTGTCCGCCCTGACGTCCTGCCTCTACGCTTCCAGCGGTTCGCCGATGCGATTCTCCAACGTGCCGATGCGTTCGATTCGAGCCGTCATGACGTCTCCCGGCTTGAGCCAGCGGCGCCGGTCCGGCGGCTGGCCCAGAATAACCCCATCCGGCGTTCCGGTGAACAGCACATCGCCCGGCTCCAGCGGCAGGATGTTCGACAGATACGCAATCAGCTGGGGCACGCTGAAAATCATGGCCGCCGTGTTAGAATCCTGGCGCCGCTCGCCGTTCAGATCCAGTTGGATGGCGAGACCGCCCGGGTCCTGCAGTTCGTCCCGGGTGACGAGGACCGGGCCCAAGGGGGCGAAGCCGGGAAGACTCTTGCCCAAGAGCCATTGGCTGGTGCGATGTTGCAAATCCCGCGCCGACACGTCGTTGCCGACGGTATAACCGCCGACGTAGGCCAGCGCCCTGGACTCCGGGACTCTCCACGCCCGCCGCCCCATGACCGCCACCAGTTCTACCTCGTAATCCAGCTCCTCGGTGGCCGGCGGGTAGGGAACCGGGGCCCCCGCAGCCGTTATCGTGTTGGGAAACTTGTTGAAGACAACCGGCACGTCCGGGATTTCCGCCCCGGTTTCGGCCGCATGCGCGCGATAGTTGCGCCCTATGCAGAAAATGCGCGACGGCCGCAAGACGCTGGGCAACAGTGTCACCGCCGCCTTCGGCACGGGCTGGGCCTCAGCCAGCGCCCGCGCCAGCACCGTCGGCAAGTCGCCGCCACCGTCCCAGACGGTCCACAAGTCATCGGTCGCCACAAACGGAACCTCATCCACCGACGCGGGCAGGATGCGCCATTCGGTCTCACCTTCCACCGCCAGACGCCGCCCCGACTCCCACCACACGTTTGCCCAGCGCATATCCCTCGTCCTTTCCGCACCTCTCGCCCCGGCCGGTCCATCCGTCCGGCCGCGCTCTGAGACTCCCGTAACCCCCGCCGATGAGATGCGGCGTCAACGGCCGCTCTCAAACCGAGTCCCGCCGCCGGACAACCCCCTCGACCATCCTGAAGCGCACAGCCGTCCGGACGCCGCGGGGTGCCCTCTGAGCGAAATAGCCCACCACACCCTACCCCGGCGCGCGGCTTGGCCGCTTCGCCCCCCAAAGGCTTGTCCGGCACGTCGGGCTCCCGTCGGTCGCCGAGAGGTGCTCGCCGCCGTCCATGCCGCATCCGGGCCGGCGTCGGCCATCCTTTCCGGGGCAAAGCCGGTTGGGCCCACCCTTGGACATCAGTATCGAATACGGAACGAAACGCGTCCAGCCCCTCGCTGCCCCCGGAGCAAGGTCCGCCGCCCCTCCGCGCCGTTCCGGTCTCCGATGCCAGGCGTTTCGTCCACCCGACGTCCGCCTCACCGGTCGCTCCGCGTCTCTCCCCTCCCCGCTCACCCGACCGCCTGCGCGGCCGTTCGGTCGGGACGCCAACCGGAAACCGTCTCGCGCCCTCCGGCGTGTTTCCGGCGGCCTCCTGCCGGCGGCCCAAGCCGGGCTCACCAACCCGGCTTGGGCCATGGCCCCTCGTCGCATCCCGTGCTGCCGGCGCCGTCAAATGGACTCCAGCGATCGTCCCTGGGTTCGCGGCCCGAACAATCCGCCCACCACCAGGTTGTAGGTGAACATCAGACCCAGCACCACCGCCACCACCTTGAACCCGGCCGCGCCGGTGAAGATCGGGAGATAGAGACTCCACAGCCCCAGCACCAGCCGCATCACGCCCCACAGCGCGCCCTGCGCGGTGTTGCGAATTTCCGTCGGGAACAGCTCCACCGACCAGACCCGCTGCAGGGGCCACAAGCCTATGCCTTGGCCGAAGCCAAACAGCAGCACATTGAGAATGGCGACCGTGGGATGGGTGATGGGATAGACCGCGAGCAGATAAAAGGCGGCCGCACAAAACGCCGCGCTGACCGCGTAGAGCAGCCGCCGGTCAATCCGGTCATTGAGGGGCATGAACACCACCAGCACGGCGACGATGGCCGAGGCGAACCAGAGAATCTCCAGCAGATCGCCGCCGGCCGCCGTGGTGGCGCCGGCGGTCTTGAAGATGTAGGGGAGGAAGAACCCGTAAGTGCCGGCGGGAATGCCCCACAGGACATAGATGGGCGTGATGAACGCCAAGCGCTTCCAGCCTTCTTTAGTGAACATCCGCCGCCAGTGGGAATCCCGCCGCGCCGTCTCGGCCACAGGCGCCGTCAGGCCCAACTGCCGGGCCGCTTCCCCCACTTCGGCCGCCCTCCCATGCTGCAGGGCCCAGCGGGGCGACTCCACCAGCGAGCGCCGCAGCACCCACGTGCCCAGCGCCACGACCAGCAGGCTGCCAAACACCAGGCGCACCCCCACGATGCCCAGGTGGGAAAACGCGAGCGACAGCAGGAGGATGACGATGGGTCCGACATACCAGAAGATGTTGGTGAACCCCATCAGCTTGCCCCGCTCGCGCCGGGGCGAGAACTCCGCGATCAAAGACCAGGAAGTCGGAATGTCCGCGCCCACCGCGAGCCCCAGGACCATGTAGCCGATGATGACGAGGGCGGCGTTAAACGAAATGATGACCAGCAGAGCGCCCAGGCTGTATATCAGCAGGTCCCAGGTGTAAATGAACTTGCGGCCGTACAAGTCGCCGAGACGACCTCCCACCAACGCCCCCACGGCGGTGGAGATGCCGTTGGAGCTGAAGGCGGCGATGACGCCGACCAGGGATGTGTCAAGGTGATAGAGGTGAATCCATAGAAGCAGGGAGGCTCCGCCGGCCACGATGGAGCCGGCGTCCAGATAGTCTCCCAGCGCGGCGAGCACCGTCCAGCGCCAATGCGTGCCCCGAAGCCGCATGTCATCGACTTGGGTCAAGAGCCCCTGCCCGCTCGGTCCCGTTGCCCGACTCACCGAAGCTCACTCCTTCCCCCTCCGCTCGGGTGGTTGAACCAGAGTTCTCTATGCGCAGGCGGCCGTGGAAATGCCAAGCCGACCCAAGCCCATTCGCGTGGGCGCCTAGGCTGGGGCATGGTTTGCGGGTGTGCGCCGCGGGAGCCAGGACCGCAGGGGCCGTCGTTCCCCTGAAGACCGCACTATGGTAAGCGGTCCAAACCGGGGCGAGCCATCACTTCCGCCACGTGCGCCAACGCGCGCGACCCCGACCTGATGGCGTCGGGGTCATCCTTGGCGTCGGTGACAAGCACGTGGGGTTGCTTCGGTGGTTGAGGACCGCCGAGCGTTTTTTACGCCCGGGCGTCCGCCGGTCGAGCATCACGAAGGCCAGAACGCGGCGCATCGGGCGCTGTTTCCCCGTGTTCAGTAAAGCAAACGGCCTCCCCCTCGCCGCGCGCCCGGAACCCATTGCGTGCCAGCCGCGCTCATAGGGCAGATCCGACTCAACGGCCGTCGTCCCCGCTGGTCACCATCCGTGCCCCGATGGAAGCGCGTCGCACTCCGCATGCCTGGGCATTGCGCCCCACAAAGTGGGGTCATCCCATCAACGCGGCGCCTGGGCACGGCCCCGGTGTCCGACCCGGCCCTTCCCGGCCGCCGGCTCAAGTCCACCGTCCGCGGAAGACGGGTCGGTCATGCCGCGAGGCCCCATGGTCGGAGTCAGAGGACGGAGTCTCGCGCTACCGCGGGATTCAGCTCGACACCAAAACCGGGGGTCTCGGGCACATGCACCACCCCATCTTGGGGCGTCGGCTCTCCAACCAACAGGGGCGCGAACATCGGCACCACGCCCTCACCGGTCGGGTGCATCATCAAAAACTCGGTAATGGGCGTGTCCGGCCGGGCGGCCGCGAAGTGATAGCTGTACACGCTGGATCCGTGCGGAATCACGGGGATGCCGCGCGCTTCGGCCAGCGCCGCAATCCGCACCAACTCGGTCATGCCCCCGCACCAACTCACATCCGGCTGAATGATGTCCGCCCCGGAAAACTCCAGCAGCAGGCGAAAGCCCCAGCGGGTCGCCTCATGCTCTCCGGTCGCCAGCAGCACCCCGGCGGGCAGGCGGCGGCGAAGTTCCTGGTAGGACCAGTAGTCATCGGGAGGAAAGCACTCTTCAATCCAATGGAGGCCCAACGGCGCCAATTCCTGCGCCAGCCGCTCCGCGTACGGCACATCCAGCGCCATCCAGCAGTCCAGCATCAAGAGCGCATCGGCTCCCACCTGCTCCCGGGCCCGGGCGAACCGCTCCACGTTCTCCGCCATGCCGCGGGCTCCCTCGGCCGGCCCATGCACCAAGGGGAGCTTCCCGCCCACAAATCCGTGGGCGACGGCCCACTCGGGCGCGGGTCCGGTGGCATAGCAAGGCAGCGCAGTCCGGACGGGACCACCCAGGAGGGCGTACACCGGCTCCTGGCGCTGACGTCCCCAGAGATCCCAAATCGCCAGGTCCACGGCCGAGAGCGCGTTGACGGCCAGGCCCTTGCGCCCGTAGTATAGCGTGCTGCGATAAAGCTGGTCCCACAAGAGCTCATGCTGAGACGGCCTGGCGCCGACGACGAACCGGTTCAAGTGGTGCGTCACCAGCCAAGCTGCTGGCCAGCCGCCGGTACTGAGGCCAACCCCGATACGACCCGCGGCATCCTCCACCTCGACCACCACGGTTCCCAGGACATCGATGCCCCAGGACGACCGGGTGGCCCGATATTCGGGATACCGCGACATCGGCGTGGCAATTTGCCCGACGATCCAATGCTCGGCACCCTGGTCGTGGTAGTCTGCGCCACCGCCCCGCACAACCGACGCGCGGACGGCCACAATCACATCCGAACTTCCCGCCATGTCCCGAAACCTCCCCGCAACCGAGAACCCCGCCTCCGTGGACGCGCCGCTCAGACCACGATCAGGGCAGCGTCAGCAGAATCTTGGCGAACGGGGCCGGGCCGAGGGCCTGTTCGCGAAACGCGGCGTCGCCGACGGCCAACGGACGGATATCAAGCCAGTTGCCGGCGGCCGGCAGACGTTGCTGATCAACCAGGTCGCGTGCGGTCCGAAAGTGCTCATCCGTGTAGCAGAACGATCCGGCCACCGTCACCTCATCCCGCACGAGTCGGTTGCCGCCGAAGGAGGCCGCCGGATCGTGCAATCCGACCCAGACCACCCGTCCGCCTCGACGCACGGCGGCGACGGATTCCTGACGGGTCGCGGCGGCTCCCACGGCATCCACCACCACATCCGGCCCGCCATCGAACGCCGCCGCCACCTTTTCGGCAACCTCCGGGCCGCCCCCCAGCAACGTCTCCTCGGCACCCCACGTCTTGGCGTGCTGGAGTCGGGTCGGGTTGAGGTCCACGGTCACGATCCGGCTCGCACCGCGAAGGCGAGCCATCCAGGCACACATGAGCCCGATGATGCCGGCGCCATAGACCAGCACCCCGTCCCCGGGCTGCACCGCACCCTGGGCGAGCGCCTGCACGGCGCATGCCAGCGGTTCCACGAGCGCCCCGGCAGTCGGGTCGGACACCGTCCACAAGGCGCTAACCGGGACCGAGACCCATTGCGCGAAGGCCCCGGGGAGATCCACGCCGATAATCCGGCGTTCCAGGCACAGCTGCCGATCCCCGCGCCGACACGCCCGGCAGCGTCCACAGCTCAGCAGCGGGTTGACCGTCACGGTGCGGCCGAGCCACTCTTCGTCGGTGGAAGATCCTACCGCCGCCACCGTCCCCGCCCATTCGTGGCCCATGACCAGCGGAGGGATGCGCAGTTCATTGTGTCCCAGATAGGCGCCCAGCTCCGAGCCGCAGATACCCACCGCGTTCACCTGCACCAGAGCCCATCCCGGACCCGGAACCGGGTCCGGGACCGTCCCGAGCCGCATCACTTCCGGCGCTTCCCAAATCAATGCTTGCATCGCCCGTCAACGTCCTCCTCAGCTTGATCCTGGGCCTTCTCGGTTCCCCGGCCCCGGCGCATCCCCGGGTCAGTCCAGGTGAAACACCTCGTGATACGCGTGGGCGTCGGGCGGCTCTTCATCCATCACCGGATCCATGTATGCCCACCAGCGGTGCATCACGGGATCCGCCCGCAAGCGGGCCAACGTCTCCGGCGGATCGACGGCCTCAAAGTAGGCAACGAGTTCCCGACCCGCCATGAAAATCGTGTAGCGGGTCATGCCCGCTCGGCGGCACGCCTCCTGGACGTCCGGCCACACCGCCCGGTGCCGCTCCTCATACAAAGCCTCCTGCCCTGCCTTGACCCGCATGCGAAATACCGCGCGCCGCACGTGCCTCACCTCCTATTGGAGATTGACAAACATCCCGCCATCGATGAGGAGGTCCGCCCCGTTGATGTAGGCGGCGTCATCCGACGCCAAAAACGCCACCGCACCCGCGATGTCCTCCGGTCGTCCCAACCGGCCCACCGGAATCCGCCCGGTGTCGTGCCGCACGCGTTCAGGATCCTCGTACACGGCGCGGTTGATGTCGGTGAGAATGGTGCCGGGCAGAATGCTGTTGCACGTGATGCCATAGGGACCCAGCACGATGGCCAGCGACTGCATGAGCGATCGGATTCCGGCCTTGGTGGGGGTGTAATGCGTCTGCAGGCTCCCTCCCACCAACGCCGAGATGGAGGACAGGCTGATGATGCGGCCGCCGCGACCCTGCTCGCGCATGAGGCGCGACGCGGCATGGGAGCACAAAAAGGCGCCCTTGAGATTGACGGCCCAGACACGGTCAAACAGCGCTTCCGTCATATCCCACCATGTCTCGAAAGGACAAATGCCCGCGTTGTTGACGAGAATGTCGACGCCTCCACACTGCGCCTGAACGCTGTCAAACATCGCCCGCACCTGATCGGCGCGCGACACGTCGGCGGCCAGAGGCACCGCCGTCCCCCCTGCCCGCTCAATATCGGCCGCCAGCCCTCGCGCAACGGCCGTCTCGTCGGCGTCGGGCGGATGGTTGACCACGACGACGGCTCCATCGCGCGCCAACCGTTGACAAACGGCGCGACCGATGCCGCGGCCGCCCCCGGTCACCACCGCCACTTTACCGGTCAATGCCATTGGGCCCCTCCTCATGCGCGCGCCGGGACGCTCCGCCCGCCACCAGACCTCCAGGATAACGCGTCGGGGTCGCCGGATCATAGAGCGAAACGAAGCGCGCTCCGCTGGCGCGAATGCGCCGATAGGCCGTGCGGCATTCGGCCATGCTCTCCTGAATGCCGAGCGGCCAATCACGCTCCAGGTTCTCGTAGTAGAAAGCCACGTCGGAGAAGGTCACCAATCCCCCGTCCGCGTCCACCTCGACCGCCAGCGAACTGCGGTGATGAGTGCCCGCCCACCAGGTGCGGATGCCGGGCGCCACTTCATCCTCGTCCTCGAGCAAGCGGACGCGGCGCTCAAACCAGGCATCCTCCAGCAGATATCTCAGCAGGCGGTCCGGCACCGCCATGCGACGGCGCGGGTCGAACTGGGGCGGTGCGAACAGATCGACCCAGCCCCGGCGTGACATCGCCACGGTCGCGTTGGGAAACCGGTCCACTCCGCCAATGGCATAGGCCTGAAGCGGCGTCACCACCACGTCGGTCACTTGCTGAGGCGATATCCCCCAGGCGGCCAAGACTCCCACAATGCCGTCCGGGTGCGTGGGGGCCAAGTGCGCCGCGTCGCCCAACTCGTCGCGCCACACCGCATTCATGGCATCAACCAAGTCCAACGGCGGCCCGCTGTTGACCAACACCACGCGATCGCCGCCTTCGATCAGCCCCACGTGGATATCGAGCGGCAGCCATTCTCCGAACCGCCCCATCCAAAACACTTCCGGCCCGGGCACCTGACCCAGGCTGGCCACTTTGGCCACACGGACTCGATAGCTCATGCGCATCAGTTCCTGTATATGGACTTCGGTTCTCCCGAATGACCACCCGTTCGCCGCCGCGAAGACCGATTCCTGTCGGCGCGCCGCACACGACGCGATCTTCCGTGCGGAGCCCCGGCGAGGCGCCGGGGCTCCCTCGACGCCGGGCGGAATGGGGCGGAAATCTGCCCGGGCTTGTACCGCCAAGGTCCGTTCGGGAATCGGACAGCAAAGCTCGGTCGATCACACAATAGCCGCGTGGCGATGGCTCCCCGGCGACGATGGACCAAAATCCGAAGGCCGACCAACGGAAAGGCGGACGGGTCGCCCGTCAACCAAACGCGGAGAGGCATGCGAGCCCGGCAACGGACATGCACGTGTGGGCCGTGGAACACGGCGCCCGGCACACGAAGCCGGCCCGGGTGCGGGCGAAGGAACCGAGCCTGCCCGGCCAGTCGCGCGAGCGGGGAAGGATGGCGGGCGATACGGCAGCAGCCAGCGGACCCCCTGGGAGGGCTACTGACGAATCCGGGCCGACGATCTGCACCGGTGCGACCGGAAAAGCGGGCTTTTGGATCGCCGAGACGGGTACGCGTGCGGAAACCCAGCGGGCGCGTCGCCGCCGGCCCGCGGTGAGGGTTCATGCCTTCACGCACACCGCTCCGCCCGCGCGGTCACGAAGTTCTGCCAGTGGCTTCGTCTTTCTAGGGGCGGGGTGGATGCCCGGGCTCACCGGTCCCCAAGCTCGCACACTCCCGGGGGGCGACACCCGACGGGATGGCGAGCGGTCCGCGGGGTGTGCCTTCTATCCGTTCAAGGCTCCGCCGGATAACGCGCCCGGTAGAGGCGCAGCGCCCGTTCGTGGAGCGTTTCGGCACGCGACCATGTCAGCCGCCGGATTTCCTCGTCATACTCCAGGGCTGCGGCGGCGTCGGCCAGTACGTCGACCGCATCGTCCAGGAGCGCGGCCCGCCTATAGAACTCCGCTCGCGTGCGCCGTTTGGCCGGCAGGTGACGGAGATGGGCAGCCGCCAAGCCGTCCGGATCACCCGCACGCAACAACGGCTCCCACAGCAGCGCGTCGTCCAAGGCGGGGTCGCCCGCACCGGAGATGTCATCCCAGTCGAGGACATGCCATTCCGGCCCCTCCACCAACAGGTTGTCCCAGTGCAGATCGCCGTGCGTGACCGCATCCGCGGGCGCCGCAAAGGCGTCCGGGAGCATCGACAGGCGATTGACCTCGCCTTCGCACCAAGCCCAATTCTCCGGGGAGACCCAGCTGAGGTCGGACAGGTGCGGGCGGGTCTGCTCCAGATCCTCCCGCCAGCGCCGCTGATAGGTTGAACGAAAGACGGCCGCACAGTCGCGCGGCGCATCGGCCAGCATCCCGCTTAGCACGCCGTCGTCGTGAAGCCGCTCCATGGCGGCGGCGATGGCAAACAGGTGCTCGCCCGCATCCACCAGGCCGAGCGACGATCCGCCCACGGCCTCCATCACCACCGTGAGGGCGGTGCCCTCCACGGGGCCGCCGGTCTCTACGCGCACCAGGGCCGGCGCGTGATACTCAGACGCCAGGCGGTCCGCCACCGTGATCCAGCGGCGCAGGGCGGGTTCGCTCGCGGCGGGGGCCAATTTCACATGCAAACGTCGCTGACCGTCGCAAAGCCCGAAGGAGGCGTTCACCAATCCGCCCGGGTTCCACCGGTAGCGAGCCCGGATGCGGGTCGGGTCCAATGCGAGCGCGTCGGCCCGCGCCACCGCCCACTCCCCGACCGCCTGCTCCCAAGTTGTGATCTCGCCGGGCAAGATGTCCAATCAGCGCGCCCCGTTCCCTGTTTCCCTGTATTGTCGCATCGGC
>DAHVOH010000073.1 GCA_027318915.1 Clostridiales bacterium | reverse complement strand
CCTGCAAGAGCCAGATGACGCCGGCCAGACCCAGGATCACCCCCGCCAACTGCCGAAGCCAACGCCCCATGACCCCTCCGCCGCCTTTCTGCCGCCCGATCGCGGGAGGACTGGCCGATCCCACTCCCTGACCCCATTGTCGCTTTCGCGCCTCAACGCACAAGAGGCGCCCCGTCTCGGGTCCAGGGGCTGCAGTCACGGGAGCCATGGTATCATGCGCAGCAGAGGCGACGGACGTGACGGCGAGGAGACTTCATGGCGGACTATGAGGAGCGGGCGCTGGGCGCCCTCTATGGCTTGGCCGTCGGCGACGCTCTGGGGATGCCGACCCAGATGTGGTCGCGCCAGAAAATCAAGGCCCGATTTCCCCACTTGGACGGATTGGTGCCGGGACCTCGGGACAACACCATCAGCCGCGGCGAGCCGGCCGGGCGGGTGACGGATGATACCGAGCAAGCGCTGCTGCTTGCCGACTTGCTGGTTGAGGGGTGCGGCCGGGTGGACGCGCGCGCGTTTGCCGAGCGTCTTTGGGCGTGGGCCGAGCTGGCTCGGCAGAGGGGCTCCGACCCCTTGGGGCCGTCCTCCCGACGGGCCGTGGAAGCGGTGCGGCAGGGCGTGCCCGTGGAGGAGGCCGGCTTGGGCGGTCTGACCGACGGTGCCGCCATGCGGATCGCTCCCCTGGGTGTGGCGGCCCCGCCGTGGCCGTTGGCTGCCCTCGCCCGGCGGGTGGCCGAAGCGGTTAGGGTGACGCACAACACCGGCGTCGCGCTGGCCGGCGCCAGCGCGGTGGCGGCCGCGGTCAGTCTCGGCGTTGAAGGCGCAACCTTCGCGGAGCAGTGCGCGGGCGCTCTGGAGGCGGCCCGGGCGGGACAGCGGTTGGGTCGCGAGGCGCGCCCGCCGGATATAGCCGAGCGGATTGGTTCGGCGTTGGCCGTGGCCGCGGATGAATCCGGCCCCGCCGCCCTGGATGCCATCGCGGAGCGGGTGGGCACAGGCGTGGAAACCGAGCAGGCGGTGCCGGCCGCCTTTGCCGTGTGGGCGCTCCATCCGCGCGACCCCTGGCACGTTTGCCTCGATGCCGCGGTGCTGGGCGGCGACACCGATACGATTGCGGCCATGGCCGGAGCCATGGCCGGGGCCGGCACCGGGGTGAACGCGTTTCCCGGGCCGGTGCGCCGTCGGGTGACGGCGGTCAACGAGCTGAAGTTGGAAGAGGTGGCCGCGGCGCTGCTGCGGCTTCGGGTCCGGCAACCGCCGCGGGACGTCTGAACCGGGTCGGTCCGGCTTGGCGGGAAGGGAGGAAATGGGGTGGCGACGGAGCCCCGCAAGGACGGGGGGGCCAACCGGCCCTGGCAGGTGGAGGCCAACGGCATCAACCGCGTGCCGGAGGCGCTCCGCAACGGTCGGGTTCAAGACTTGTTCTGGATTTGGTTCGCGGCCAACATCGGCATTTTGGCGGTGGTGTATGGGGCCGTCATCGTGGCCTTCGGCATGAATCTGTGGCAGGGTCTCCTGGTCATTGGACTGGGCGCGGCGTCCTTTTTGCTGGTCGGTCTCTTCACCGTAGCCGGCCGGGACGGCGGTGCGCCGATGATGACCTTGTCGCGCGCCGTATTTGGCTTCTACGGCAATGTGCTGCCCAACGTCGTCAGCTGGCTGTCGCTGGTGGGATGGGAGACGATTGCCGTGATCACGGGGACGCTGGCGCTCATGGCGCTGTTCGGCCAGATGGTGGCGTGGCCCGCGGCTCTGCTGGCTCTGGCGGCCATGACCGTCATGCTGGGGTTCACCATCATGGCCGGACTGCTGGGGCAAGCCACGCTGGTCGTGATTCAGACGTGGGCCAGCGCAATTTTTGGCGTATTGACGCTGCTGGTGATAGTCCTCTTGGTCCCCGGGACCCATTGGGCCAGCCTTGCGGCCCGACCGCACGGCCCCTGGCTGACCGGCTTTCTCCCGGCGCTCACCATCGTCATCGCCGGCACCGGTCTCAGTTGGGCCAACGCGGCGGCCGACTATTCGCGCTACCTGCCCCGGCGGGTCCGGGCCGGGCCGGTCGTCTGGGCGACGACGCTGGGTGGGGCGATCCCGCTCATGGTGCTGATGTTCACCGGCATGCTGCTGGCCACCCACGATCCGGCGCTGGCCACGTCGGCCAATCCCATCGCCGCCATTGAGTCGGCGCTGCCGCGCTGGGCGGCCGTCCCCTACTTGTTGACCGCCGCCGGTGGCTTGGTGGTGGAGGCGGACTTGAGCCTGTATTCATCCGGCCTCAACTTGCTCAATATGTTTGTGCCCTGGGCGCGCTACAAGACCGTTCTGGTGGACGCCGCCATTATGGTGGCGGGCACGGTCTACGTCGTCCTGGTGGCGCAGAATTTCTTCGGACCCTTCGAGTCGTTCGTGGTGCTGCTAGGCATCGGCCTCGCCGCTTGGGCCGGCGTGTTTGCGGTGCATCAGCTGGCGCGCCGCTCCGGCGGCGACCCCTATCCGGATGCACTCCTCTACGGCGCCGGTGCCCGGCGCGCGCCGCCCATCCGCTGGGCAGCCGTCGTGGCGTGGGCGCTGGGGGCGGCCATCGGGGTTCTGTTCACCTCTTCGCCGCTGTTTGTCGGCCCATGGGCCACCGGCGTCTTTGCCGGCTCCAGCCTCGAGGTGATGATGGCTTTTCTGGTGTCGGCCGGGGTGTATGCGGCCTGGCCCAAGCCTGCCGGACCCGGAGCGGTGCGGCGTCCGACGCCGGCCCGCCGCGCGGAGTAGGCGCCGCCATGTGGATTCGGCCCCGGCGGCTGGTCGTAGCGGCCAGCATCATCATGGACGTGACCGTCCGGGTGGACCGTTGGCCGGAGCGGGGAGGCGACCGGCTGGCGAGGTCGGGCGCCGCGACCCCGGGCGGCGCCTTCAACCTGCTGGCGGCCGCTCGCCGCCTCGATTTGCCGGCCGCGTACGGCGGCCTCGTCGGGAGCGGTGTGTTCGGCCAGCGGATCCTGGCGGCGGTGCGCGCTCTCGGCGTGGCGGTACTGGCGCCTCCGGTGCCGGGGGACACCGGTTTTGACGTGGCCGTGGTGGAGGATGACGGCGAGCGGACCTTCATTACTTGCCCGGGGACTGAGGCTCATCTGTCGGCCGACCATTTAGCGGCGTTGCCGCTGGAACCCGGCGATGCCGTGTACATCTCGGGCTACGATCTCACCTATGTCGAGTCGGGGGCGGCTCTGGCGGCCTGGGTGGCGGCGTTGGCGGAGGAGGTGTTGCTGGTGTTTGACCCGGGACCGCTGGTGGCGGAGATTCCCGCGGCGCATCGCGATACGGTGCTGGGTCGCTGCGATCTCCTGACCCTCAATCGCCGCGAGGCGATGCTGCTGGGAGGGACAGGGACGCCGGGCGCGGCGGCGGCGGCACTGGCGTCGCGGCTCGCCCGCGCCGGGCGGGTGGTGGTGCGCGACGGCGCTGCCGGGCTGGCGGCCACGGACGGTCAAGGAGGCGTCATCGCGGTAACCGGCCGGCCGGTGCGGGCGGTCGACACCACGGGAGCCGGCGATGTGCACACGGCGGCCCTGATGGCGCGGTGGGCGCAGGGGGCCGGATGGCGGCGCGCTTTGTGGGAGGCGAACGTGGCGGCATCGTTGGCGGTCGAGCAGGAGGGGCCGTCCGCCAGCCCGACGACCCGGGAACTGGAGACGCTCCTGAGGACGCTTGCCGATGAGAGGGGGTAACGCGCTGGGGGGCGAGCGTCGCATCCGGACTAGCGACCGCGCGGCGGTTGGGGCGCACGCATGATGCGGACGGGGCACGGCGGTGATATCGTGGAGAGGGGATCGACGCGGCGGTTTCGCTGCTCCCGGGCAGTCCTCGACCGGGTGCAGATCAGCGATGTGCGGGGAGGGTGCCCATGGATGCGCCGACGCTGTTTTTGGTGCGGCATGGCGAAGCCGCCGGGCAAGAGCCGGGGGCGCCGCTGACCGACCGCGGGATTGCCGCTGTGCACCGGTTGGCCCCCTACCTCGAGGCTCACCAGATCGATGTGCTGGTGTCCAGCCCCTATCGCCGCGCGCAGGACACGGCCCGGCTCCTGGGCCCCGCGTTGCGGCTTCCCGTCTGGCTGGACCGTCGCTTGGCGGAACGGGTCCTGACGTCGCAGCCGAGTCCGGAGTGGCGTTCTTTGCTGGCCGCCACCTTCGCCGATCCCGATCTGACCTATCCCGGCGGAGAATCCTCGCGAGGCGCCACGCGACGTGCGTTGGCCGTGGTGACGGAGGTGGTGCGCCAAGGATACCGTCGACCGCTGTTGGTGACGCACGGCAACTTGCTGGCGCTGGTGCTGCACCATTTTCGGTCGGAGTGGGGTTTTCCCGAATGGGAGCGGCTGGCGGCGCCCGACGCGTTTTCGGTGGCGCCGATCGCCAGTGGCTGGCGGGTGACGCGTCTGCAGCCGGAGTGAGCGGGCGAACGGCGCATCCCGTCGCCCCGTCGGCGTCCCCACCGACGTTACCGCGTTCCTGAGACGTGGCGACAGCCCGTGGGCGGGATGGGAAGCCCGGTCCGGAGCCGGATGGCGGGATGCCGGACGGCCGCAGCGCCGGACGTCCGGCCGTGAAGGGTCCGGCCCACCGGGGCGGCGCACGGCAACGGGCATCCGGTCCGGTCATGGACCCGGAGCCTCAACGAGCATTTCGCCCGCATGAGGCGTCCACTCAGTGCGGGGGACAGAGGGTTCTGGGCGGCCGCCGGTCTGGCGTGAAGTGTGCAGGGAGTGTCGCGCTCGTGCGGTCCCGGAGCGGCGTTGCCGCGGTGTCAGACGGGGGGTGCGCCATGGGCGAGGTGGGTCGGGACCAAGAGGCGGTCATGGCGCACTTTGCCCAGGCATCGCGCGAACAGCGGCGCTGCCTTCCGGTCGGCGCGGGATGGCGCGCGGCGACGCCGGCCGCCGACGAGTGGCTTTTGTGGTCGTCGGCCCCCTACCGGGACATTCGGCAATGGGCGGCGGACGATTTGATGGTGGAGGCGGAGGCGGGCCTGTCCGTGCCCGAACTCAATCAGGTTTTGGCGGCCAGAGGACAGTGGCTGCCGGCGGGCATGCCTGACGGCGGGCCCGACACGCTGGGCGGATTGGTGGGAGCCGGCGCGACCGGTGTCTGGACCGGCGGCTATGGGCCGGTGCGCGACCGGGTGCTGGCCATGTCCGTGGCCACGCCGGCTTATGGCGTGGTGCGCATCGGGGCGCCGGTGGTGAAAAACGTGGCCGGGTACAATTTGCCCCGGCTCTACTGGGGGACCGGCGCCGTTTGGGGCATTGTGCTGGCCGTCACCTGGAAATTGGCGCCCTGGCCCCGGGCCGTGGCCGTATGCGAGACCCGGTGGGGTCAGGCGGAGATGGAAGCGGCCCTGGCGGAGGCGGACCGGTGCCGGCGCGCCGTTCCGGTGTGGGCGAGTCTGGTCCTGACCGGCAAAGAGGACGGATGGGCGCTGACCGGCGTGTTTCATGGCGGACCCGCCGCGGCGGAACGCGTCTGCGGGGTGGTGGACGCTCGTTTGGCATCGGCCGGCCACATCATGGGATCCGAAGCCTTCTCGGCCAAAGTGGAGTGGCAGGCGCGCGTGCCGGTCACTCACGTGCCTCCAGTGCTGCAAGGAGTCCGGGCCCGGGGCTGGGACGTGGCGGCGGAACTGCAGAGCGGCGTGATTTGGGGATCCGGGGCCGGCCACAATCCGGACGACATGGGCTGGCTTGAGCGTTGGGTGCGGGCGTGTGGGGGCGTGCTCCGGCCATTTGGCCGACCTCCGGAATCGCTTCGGGTCTCCGGTTCCGATGCCGCCCTCTGGCGGCGGCTGAAAGCGGCGGTGGATCCCGACGGCATCTTGCCGCCGTTGGCCGGCGAAGGGAGCCCGTAGGATGAACCGGGTGAACATCGATGCGTGTGTGCATTGCGGGCTCTGCCTGCCCAGTTGCCCCACGTATCTGGTCACGGGCCGGGAGAGTGAATCTCCGCGCGGGCGGGTCGTCCTGCTGCAGCAGCTGCGGGCGGCCGCCCCCGGAGGCGGGCCCCTCGATGCCGAGGCGGTGCGCTGCGTGGATAGCTGTCTCGATTGTCGGGCCTGCGAGGCGGTGTGTCCCGCTCACGTTCCTGTGGGCCACGCCGTGGAGGAGTTCAGGGCGGGCCGACGGGAGACGGCGCACGGAGCGGTGGCCGCGTCCGCGGGGCGCTACTTTGGGTCGGAAGCGGGACTCCGCCGCTTTCAGCGCTTGACGCGATGGGCGGGGCGACCGGTGGGCCGCCGCCTGCTGCGCTACGCGCAGCGCCTGCCCGGCAGCGTGGGGGCGACGGCCCGCTTGGGGACGGGCCTTCCCGCCGCCATTCCCGATCGGTTGGGCCGCGACCGCGCCCGCGGCGGCGGCGAGGGCCCCGCGGTGCTGTTGTTTTATGGCTGTGTGATGGACAGTGTGTATCCGACGACGATGAGCCGGACCGCGGACCTGCTGCGCGCCGCCGGCTATCGCGTGGTGCTGCAGGAGGGCCAGGTGTGCTGCGGGGCCCTGCACACGCACGCGGGGGATCCGGAGCAGGCCCGGCGGTGGGCGCGGACCAATGTCAGCGCCTGGCGGGCGTCGGGAGCCTCTCTCGTGGCCGTGAACGCGGCCGGTTGCGGAGCCGCGCTGAAGGAATACAGCCTCTTGTTGGCCGAGGATGCGGGTCCGGTGGTGGAGAGCGCCCGGGCGTTTTCCGCTGCCGTACGCGACGTGGCCGAACTGGTGGATCCAGAACGGCTTCCCGGGCTGGCTCCGCGGCGGGAAGTGGCGACGGTGCATGACCCGTGCCACTTGGCGCACGCCCAGGGCATCCGCTCCGAGGTGCGCGCGCTCCTGGAGCGGGTCGGCTACCCTGTGAGCGAGATGCCGGAGGCCGATGTGTGCTGTGGGTCGGCGGGACTCTACAATTTGACCCATCCCGATATGGCGGCGGCGCTCCAGCGCCGCAAAGTGGCCAACATCCCACCGGAGGCTCATGTGGTGGCCAGCGCCAACCCCGGCTGTCTGCTGCAGATCCGCGCGGGTGTGTCGGCCAGTGGTCGCTCGGTGCGGGTCGCCCACTGGGTGGACCTGGTGTGGCAGGCGCTGGACGAGGGCGGCATCGGGTGGCCGGAGGGGGTGCTGTGACACGGGCCTTCTGGAGGACTTGCGCCGGGTGGTGGGAAGCGACGCGGTGGGGACGGCGCCCGCGCTCTTGGACGCGTACGCGCAGGATGCTTACACGCTGATCACCGCTCGCCCGCAGGCGGTGGTCTGGCCGAGCCGGGCCGATCAGGTCACGGAGGTGGTTCGCACGCTGGCGCGCCATGGTGTGGCCGTGGTGGCGCGAGGCGGCGGCACCAGCCTGTCCGGTGGGGCGATTGCGGCCAAGAGCGGAGTGGTCGTGCATCTGTCGCGGATGAATCGCGTGGTGGCGGTCGATCCGGTGCTGCGGGTGGCGGAGGTGGAGCCCGGCGTGATCAACGCCTGGGTGAGCCGAGAAGCGGCGCGGTGGGGTCTGGCCTATGCCCCGGATCCTTCGTCGCAGCAGGCTTGCACCATCGGCGGCAATATCGCCGAAAATGCCGGCGGACCGCATTGCCTCAAGTACGGCGTGACGCTTAATCATGTCCTGATGGCCGACGTGGTCTGGGCGGACGGGCGGGAGAGTCGGGTGGGCTCGCTGTCCGGGGATGTGGACGGCAGCGACACCTTGGCGCTGGTGGTGGGATCCGAGGGGACCCTGGGCATCGTGACGCGGGCGTGGGTCCGCCTTGTGCCCATACCGGAGACGCAGGCGACGGTGCAGGCCGTCTTTGACGACGTTGACGACGCGAGCCGCGCCGTGTCCGCCATCATTGCGGCGGGGATTGTGCCGGCGGCGCTTGAGATGATGGATCGGCTGGCCGTCACGGCGGTGGAGCGGGGTCAGTATCACGTGGGATATCCGCTGGACCTGAGGGCTGTCCTGCTGGTGGAGCTGGATGGCTTGGCGGAGCAGGTGCAGGAGGAGGCGGCCGAGGTGGAGGCCATTTTGGCCCGCCATCACGTGCGGACGGTGCGCCGGGCCTCCAGCGATCGCGAACGCGCCCTGTGGTGGGCCAATCGCAAGACCGCCTTTGGCGCCATGGGCTTGATTTCTCCCCGCTATTACGTGCAGGACGGGGTGATTCCCCGGAGCCGGCTGCCCGAAGCCCTGCGGGCTATTGAGGAAGTGGCCCGCCGCCGCGACCTCCGCATCGCCAATGTCTTTCATGCCGGTGACGGCAATTTGCATCCGCTGCTGCTGTACGATGGCCGCGACTTGGCGGAGGTTCGGCGGGTGGAGGCCGCGGGCCACGAGGTCTTGGACGTCTGCCTGGCATTGGGAGGCAGCGTCACGGGCGAGCATGGGGTGGGATTGGAGAAGCGTGAGGACTTCGCGCGGCAATTGACCCCGAAGGAGATGGCCTTTCAGCGCGCCGTCAAATCCGCCTTCGATCCCGACGGGCGTCTCAATCCCGGCAAGATATTCTTGGACGCCGTCTCCGACGGGAGCGGGGGGTAGCGCGCGGGCTCTATGGGCGCGCAGACCCCAACTCGGACAGCCGGACCGCGCGGCGCGGCCATCGTGGACGCCGAACGCGACGAGAACCACAAAAAGCTTCGCCGGAAGTCCGGGCGATGCCGCCGGCCATCACGAGCGCGGGCCCCCGAATGAGCGATGGTCACATCCGGGGATCGGTGCCTGCACGCCACCCGTCGCCGGCATGGCGCAGACCGGCCGCCGAGGCCCGGGTTGGTGCCCGGCCTGAGCCGCCGTCCCGGGAAAAGGCGTTGGCGGCAGGACTTTGCGGACCGCGACGAGAAGCCGACCGATGCGTCTTTGGCGGGCAGCAGTCCAATCCGAAAGAGGTGACATCCTGGTCCGGCGTGGCCATCGGCGGCATCTGCCGTCGCGACGCGGTCAAGCCCTTGGGACCAGGTCTTGGATGAGCGACGATTTGCGGTTGTCGGAATACCGTCCGCGACCCATGCTCCGGGTCGCGGAGCATCGGATCGAGCGACCCCGTTTTCCCGTGATTGACATGCACAATCACAGCCAGTGGGGAGGGCCGTGGCAGGTGAGCGATGTCCCCGCGCTGGTGGACGAGCTGGATGCTGCCGGCGTGGCCGCGATGGTCGATTTGGACGGCGGCAACGGGGAGCGGCTGCGCGAGCATCTTGCCCGGTTTCGCGAGCCGTATCCGGACCGATTTGTGGTGTTTACCACCTGTGACTGGGACCGGCACTTGGGATTTCCGGACGTCGGCGAACGCCTGGCCGAGGACTTGCGCCGCGCGGCGACCGCCGGGGCGGAAGGTCTCAAGATCTGGAAAGATGTGGGTCTCACCCGCAGAGACGGGAACGGCCGCCTGGTGCGCTTGGACGATGAGCGCCTGAGCCCGCTGTTCGCAACAGCCGGCGAACTGGGACTGCCCGTCTTGATTCACACGGCCGACCCCATGGCCTTTTTCGAACCGCTGGACGCGGCCAATGAACGCTACGAAGAGTTGGTCCGCCACCCGGACTGGCATTTTTACGGCGCCGACTTTCCTCCCTTTGACGCGCTCTTGGATCAGTTTGAAGCGATGGTGTCGCAACACCCGGGCACCCGCTTCATCGGCGCCCATGTAGCCTCGCTGGCCGAAGACCTGGACCGGGTGGGCCGGATGTTGGACCGCTGCCCCAATCTCACGGTGGATATTGCCGCGCGCACGGCGGAGTTGGGCCGCCAGCCGTACACGGCGCGCCGGTTCCTGACCGACTATGCCGGGCGGGTGGTGTTTGGACTGGACGACTGGCCCGCCAAAGCCCGGGAATATCGGGTGGTCTATCGCCTCTTGGAAACCCAGGACGAATATTTCCCCTATACGGGAGATCCCGAAGCCGCGCCCGGCGCTCAGGGGCGCTGGCGCATCTATGGCCTGGGACTGTCGGAAGAGCCGTTGCGGCAGTTGTATTACGGAGCCGCCTTGGCGCTGGTGCCGCGGTTGGCGCCGGTGGTCGACGCCCGGCAGACGGGCCGGTAGGGCATATCGCCCGGCGCCCTCGTTGCGCGGGCCGGATACGGAGGGCCGGACCCATGCCCGGGGCGCGGACCCGCTCGGGGCGGGGGCCAGAGGTTCACGGGCGTCGGCGTTGCCCCACCTGGACTGCCGATGGGGTGGCACTCCGCGGCGCCGCCTGCTTCTCCCGCCCGTCCGGGCGCTCCACCCTCAGGGCCTTGCCGGACGTCCGGGTTCCGGGCTCATCGCGGGCCGGCGCGCGGATCGATCGCAGTGTCGCAACGCCCGCCGGCCATCGCGGGGATCTGAGGCCATGGGGAGGCATCGTGCGTTTCGGCTCCGCCTGGCGATGGCCGTGCCGTTCCCTGGGGCTGCCGGTCACGTCAAGAGAGGTCGACCACCTTGGTCAGGTTGGGCGGACGATCCGGATCCAGGCCGACGGACAGCGCCCATTGCCACGCCAGCAGCTGGAGCGGCACGATGGCCAACGGGCCGGTCCAGAGATCGGCCAGCGCCTCCTCGGCGGGCCAAGCCACATCCGCCTCACCGGCACCAACCGTCAGCACGTGGTCGGTGCGCCGGCGGAGTTCTTCGGTCAGACGCCGGTCATGGGAGGAGCTCACGGCTCGGCTGAGCAAAATCACCCCGTCGTCACCCGTCAGGGCGCCCCACGGACCATGCCGGTACTCCAGAGGGACAAACGCCACCGCCGGCTGGTCCGTCATTTCAAGAGCTTTCAGCATCCCTTCCAGGGCGATGCCCCAACGCACGCCGCCGCCCAGCACAACAAGTCGACGAAGGCGTCTTTCACCAAACCAGGGGGCCAACCGCGCCCGCCCGGCAGCCACCAGGGCGGGTCCGGCGGCTCGAAGCCGGGCGTCCGGGACGGATTGACCCCGGTGTCTTGCCAACAGCGCCTGAAGGGCCATCAACAGGGTGGTGAAGGAGCGGATCATAACCACGGTGTGATCCTCCCCCTGCGGCAGGACCACGCTCTGAGAGGCGTCTTCTCCCAGCGGGCTCTGCGGGGCGCAGGTGAACGCGAGGACCCGAGCGCCGGCCGCGCGGGCGGCACGAGCCGCCCAGAGCGCCTCCGTGGTGGCTCCGGAGCGGGAAATGACAATGACCGTGCCGATGCCGTTCGGGAAGGCAAGATCCGGCTCCAGAACACAGTCGGCCGACGGCAGCGCGGACGCTTGGATGCCGAGACGCCGGGCGACGTCGGCCGCCACCACGGCCAGGTAGTAAGAAGAGCCGCTGCCGCAGAACAGGAGCGGCTCCGCCACCGTGACGCGGGCCGTGGCCGCGACGGCCTCCGGCCATGCGTCAAATTGCGTGGAAATCAAGTGCTCAATGTGTTCGCCCGCCATACTGTCCTCCCTCGGCGTGATCGCCGGGGGCGGTTCGCGCCCGGCCACCCGCGCCTATGACATCGATGCGGCCCGCAGCCGGGGGAGCCGGCCCGGAATCACGCTGTGTATCTGCCGTTCGGCATGGGCGTACCGAGTCCCTTTCCATCCGGGAAAAGTCGCCGGCCCGGCGGGTGACGGTCGGGACGACGGGTCTCCCCCGTGATTGCCGGAGTCGCTCCCCCGCCCGGCCGGGCCAATGCCGGCGGGATCGCCATGCGCGGCATGCCGGGCGGGGCTGTCGCCATCAGTTTGGACGATGAGCCGGCTTGCGGAGGAACCGGGGTGCTATCCGCGAATATTTCCGGACAACGGGTGGGATCCGCCGCCGTTCGGGCCCGGCACGCCCCGGTCAAAGCCGGCTGCCTGATCGGACCCGCGGTTCCGGCCCCGTTGGGTGAACGACGATTACGGCGCGTGGCGATTCGGTGTGAGGAGGCAGACATGGCGGAAGTAGCCATCGTGGGTGCGGGCAGCATGCAGTTTACGCAACAAGTGGTCAGCGACTTAATGCGCGCGCCGGCAACCCGGGACGTGGCGTTCAGCTTGATGGACGTGGACGAAGAGCGGCTGGCCCTCAGCGAGCGCTTGGTCCACCGCATCCAGGGGGAGGTGGGGGGCCGGGGACGGGTCCGCGCCAGCCGGGAGTTGGAGACGGCGCTGACCGGCGTCGACTTTTGTTTGAACGAGATCCAAGTGGGGGGCATGACAGCGACTCAGCTTGATTTTGACGTCCCGGCGGCCTATGGGATCCGCCAAACCATCGGCGATACCCTCGGCATCGGCGGCATTTCGCGTGCCCTGCGGACGATTCCCGTGGTGGTGGACATCGCGCGCACCCTCCGCCGGGTGGCGCCGGACGCCTGGCTTCTCAACTACACCAATCCCATGGCCATGGTGATGTGGGCGGTGGCCGTCGAGGTGCCGGAGGTGACAGCCGTGGGTCTCTGTCACAGCGCCGAATACACCGCCCGGGCCCTGGCGGGCTATCTCGAAGTGCCCTTCGCGGAGCTGGACTGGATGTCGGCGGGCATCAACCACATGGCCTGGTTGCTCAAGCTGGGACACCGAGGAGAGGATCTGTACCCGCGGCTTCGGGAGCTAGCCCGGGATCCCGCGGTCTTTGCGCAGGATCCGGTGCGCTTTGAGTTGTTGCGGCTATTTGGACGCTTTGTCACCGAATCCTCCGAGCACAATGCCGAATACGTGCCCTACTTTCTCCCGCACGATGACGAAGTGGACCGCCTGCACATCCCGGTGGGCGAGTATCTCCGGCGCAGTCGCAACAGCCTGCTCAAGTTTGACGATCTGAAGGGCCGTGTCCGGGAGCCCGGCTCGCTCATGGTGCCGGCCAGCCCGGAGTACGCTCCCCGCATTGTGGCCGCGCGTATCACGGGAGATCCCTTGGTGTTCTACGGCAACGTGCCCAACCGGGGCGCCATCGCCAACCTGCCGCCCGACGCCCTGGTGGAAGTGCCGTGTTTGGTGGAGGCAGACGCCATATGGCCCACCCAGATCGGAACTCTCCCGTCGGGCCCCGCCGCGTTGAACCGCCAGGCCATCGGGGTGCAGGAGCTGACGGTGCGGGCGGCGCTCAGGGGGGACCGGGACCTCTTGTATCAGGCCGCCGCCTTAGACCCGCTCTTAGCCACGCGGCTTCGGCTGGGGGAGATTGTCCGGCTGGTGGACGCATTGCTGGTGGCGCAGGGTTCATGGCTGCCTGCCTGTTGGACCAATCGCGATGGCGGGTTCGACAACCCAACGCCCTGAGGGATCCGGGTGCCCGGCCCTAGCCTCCCGGGCGACCGGCGTTCCCGGGTGCACTCGGCCGCTCCGGTCCTCGCGCCGGGCGGTCGGGACGCCCGCCGGCTCCGCCCCCGGCGCTTCTGGTACGCTGTCTTCAGGTGGGCCTCGCCTTTCTACCGACGCCCGAGTTGGACAGACCCGGCGAGGAGGGCGCCCCCGGCATTTTCCCCTAAATTCCGAACTCAGCCGGAAGGAGCGGGCCGTTGTGGATCAGGATGCGGAGAAGGCGCCGCCGGAGGCGGTGACCCGGGCGTTTGGTCTCCGGGCGCGGCCTCGATGGTGGGAGGGCCGCACATGGGTCGCCGGCGATGTCTTTTTGAAACCGGTGGACGATGTGGAAGAAGCCCGTTGGACCTGTGAGGTGTTGAGCCGCGTGGACGAAGACGGATTTCGCGTCGCGCGCCCCGTCGCCGCCTCGGACGGCAGTTGGGTCGTCGAGGGTTGGGTCGCCTCCCGCCGTGTCGTGGGTTCACCCGCGCCCGGCGGCTCGGAGTCCGTGTTGAAAGCCGCCCGCGCCTTCCACGCGGCTTTGCGCGAAGTGCCCAAACCGCCGTGTTTGACCCGGCGCCGCCATCGCTGGGCAACGGCGGACCGGGTGGCCTGGGGCGAGGAGCCGTATGCGCCCTCCTCGTGGCTGGAACCGCGCTTTTCGCTCTTGAAATCCTGGGCCTGTCCCGTGACGCTTGAGCCCCAGATCATTCACGGCGATCTGAGCGGGAATGTTTTGGTGGCGCCGGGCCTGTTGCCGGCGGTCATCGATTTTTCTCCCTACTGGCGGCCGGCGGCCTATGCCGAAGCCATCATCGCGGTGGATGCCTGGCTCTGGAGCGGAGCCGGGTTCGATGTGGTGGAACGGGTCGCGGCGCCGGCCCGAAGTCCGGGGCTTCTGGCCCGCGCCGCCCTCTTTCGCCTGGTGGCCCTGGACCTGCATGCGCAACTGGCCCCGGAGCTCGCCGCGGAAGCGAGCACGTTCGACCCCGTCATGGCCCACATCGCCCGGTTGACCCCGTCCCGCTGACCGGCTTCACACTAGGGGAGCTTGCCGCCACCTTCTCCACCGAAAGCAACGGCTCAGGGGAGGCGGGGCGCCGATGGTGGGAGGCGCCGGGGCACACCCCAAGCCCAGTGTCCTGCGGGATACCGGGCAAGACATCCGGCGGGGTGCCTCGTGCGGAGGGATACCGGACGACGCGTGGGGCCAGGGTGTCGCGCAGCATCTCGAACGCGGGCGGGTCGCCGGCGGCGACCCGCCCGAGATCGGTCTGGCGACGGCTCTCCCAGCGGGCGTCCTCGGGCGCCGTGGGCTCACCTCACTTTGTCAGGGATCACGGCGGGACGGGGTTCGCGACTCCGCCGGAGCGGCCAGATAGTTTTGGAACCAGTCGAGGA
>DAHVOH010000072.1 GCA_027318915.1 Clostridiales bacterium | reverse complement strand
CTTCCTGCATGGACCGCAGTCGGTCCTGGAGCCGGCTGGACCGGTGGCGCAGGCGCAGCTGAACGGGGATCTCCGCGCGGTGCTCACTCGGGGGGCTGAGGTGACCGCCGGAAGACCGGCCACGGATGTCCATCGGTTGGTGCAGTGCGTGGCGTGGACTTACCCGCTGCCCGTCTCACCAACGGAGACTCCCCCATAACGCCCCGATCCGAGGGTGGTGGGGCACTCTGGCGGGGCAACGCCCCATTTCGCCGTTTCTGGGTCGGGGAAACGGCGTCGCTCCTGGGCAGCCAGGTGACTGCCCTGGCCCTCCCGCTGACGGCCGTTCTGGTGCTCCATGCGAGGACCGCCCAAATGGGATATCTCACGGCGGTCGAGCTTCTCCCCTATCTCCTGTTGTCTCTGCCCGTCGGCGTGTGGCTTGACCGGCGTGGCCAGCGGCGCCGCCGGATGGTGGGCGCGGACGTGGCGCGCGTGCTGCTGTTGGTTGCCATTCCCCTGAGCGCCCACCGGGGCGTACTCGGTTGGACGCTCCTCTATGTCATTGCGGGGCTGGTGGGTGCCTGTCAGGTGGTGTTCAGCCTCGCGTATCCGTCCATGGTGACGGCCATCGTGCCGCCAAAGCAATTTCTGGCCGCTAACACGCTGCTGCAAGGAAGTCGCGCCGCTGCTCAATTAGTGGGACCAGCTCTGGCTGGGTTCTTGGTGCAGGCGCTATCGGCTCCGGTCGCACTCGTGGCGGACGCCGCGTCGTTTGCCGCGTCCGCGGTGGGGCTGGCCACCATCCATCCGAGCGAGCCTCCTCCGGTCCCCGCTCAACCCGGCGACGTCACGGAAGGATTCCGGTTCATCTGGACCGCGCCGTCCGTTCGCTTCCTGCTCCTTGGGCTGGCGACGGTCAACTTGTTCAACTACATGTTCGTGGCCCAGCTGGTGCTGTACGTCACACGCGCCCTGCACGTCGATGCTGGGATGCTCGGCCTCATCTTCAGCGTGGGGGCGGCGGGCACGGTTCTGGGGGCACTCACCAGCGGGGGTTTGTCGCGCCGGCTGGGGGCCGGGAAAGCGTTGGCGCTTGGCACCGCCCTGTTTACGGTGCCGCTCATGCTGGTGCCCCTCGCGTCAGGCCCGCACCCGTTGGTGCTGGCCATTCTCATGGTGGCCGAGGTGGTCTCGGGATTGGGCGTGATGATGCTGGACATCAACTTCGGCAGCTTAAGCTTGGCGCTGGTGCCGGACGAGGTTCGCGCGCGGGCCGCCGGCGCGTTCAGCCTCGTGAACTACGGAATCCGCCCGTTGGGTGCGCTGCTGGGAGGATGGCTGCCAACGGCCCTGGGACTCCGGGGCACCCTCTGGGTGGCAACCGTCGGCGCGAGCTTGGGCGTGCTGTGGCTGCTGGTCCCCCAAGTGCGGCACCTGACGTATACAGCGGGACAGTCGGCGTCGCGGGAGATGCCCCGGTAAGCGCGGCCAGCGGAGGGGTCTCGATGCGCCAAGCGCCCCACGGCACCGGTTTGGCGGCCGGCGGTTGCTGGCGGCAGTTTTTTTCGATGAGTCCGTGGGGACACCCCCGTTACCTCGCCCCGGACTGACGCGGCGGCGTCTTGGGGCTCGTACCGGAAACCGCCTTATGGCCAAGCGCTGGATTAGCGGGGATCGGGGACCCAGGGTTCGGGATTCGGCGGTTCTGCCCAGGGCGCCTCCGCCGACGGCTCGGAGGGGAGCACCGTCTCGCCCTTGGGGCGGAAGGACGCCGGCAGGGCCTCGGTGAGCAACTCACGGACCACGGCACTGGGCGTGCTGTGGCGTTCCTCGGCCAGACGCTGGATCGCGCGAATCTGCCAGGGATGGATCCAATAGTCGGCGCGTCGAAATCCGTGCGGCATGCTGACCACCTTATTGTCGACCACTTCGCGGTCCGAACGGCAATTCCTTCCCGGGGCCAGGTTGACAGAACGAGCGCCAGCGTATGTAATTCAAACTATCCGGTGGAAATTGCCAACCCGTGAACCGTGTGAAGGGAGCAGGCCCAGATGTCCTATAAGATGATGGGAGGAGTCATGGCCCTCGGTCTGGCCATGGTCCTAGCCGGCTGCGGATCCAGCACGGCGACCGGGCCGGCGACGTCCAGCAGCAGCACAGCGACCTCGTCCTCGGCGGCTTCCGCGGCGCCGCGGGCCCCGGTCAAGACCGCCACCGTGTCGGTCAAGGGCACGTCGGAAACCGTGTTGACCACTCAGTCCGGATACACCCTGTACTATTTTGACAAAGACACGCCCACGTCATCCGCATGCACCGGCAGTTGCGCCTCGCTCTGGCCGCCGCTCCTGACCGGGGCCTCCACCCTGTCCAGCCCCAGCGGGATCCCGGGGACGTTCACGGTGGTCAACGACGCCAACGGCTCCCAGGTGGAATATCAAGGCCACCTCTTGTATCGGTATTCCGGCGACACGGCGCCCGGTCAGGCCAACGGCCAAGGACTGTTTGGATTTTGGTGGGTGGCCACGCCCAGCCTGAGTCAGGCGGCCTCCTCCAGCTCCAGCTCGTCCGGTGGCGGCTACGGGGGCTGAGGTTGGCGGAACCGGTCCAGCCGAAGGTCGGCACGAAGCGGCCGCGGGATGCCCGCCGGCCGGCTTTGTGTGCGTAGGGCTCGTCCGTCACCCGGCGTGGTCGATTCGCTCGAACTCGGCGGCCAGGGCGTGGGACGACGCCCCGGGGTCACCGACCCGTTCGGTGGGGAGGCATCGGCCCCTTGGGCATCATGAGTTGGGCCACGTGGGCACCGTGCCGCGCCGTCGACTGTCGTAACCAAGCGGCGGTGGTAGGGCATTGCTGAGCGATGTCGGCGCGGATCGGCTTTGACTCCTCCCGAAGGCAGCGTCCCCCAGCGGCGCACCGGGGTGGAGGCCCCACGCCCAAGAGGCGTCAGTCTTCCCAAGTGCGCCGCCAAGGCTCTCGACCGGGCACCCGGATCCGTGGCGACGTCGGCCACATGGCTGTCTCGGACGCTCCAGCCAGACGGCCGCGCGGGACGGAGCCCTCCCGCCCGCGCTCATGGCCCGCATCGGCACCGTGAACGCTGCCCCGACCCGAGGTCGGAGCCGCCGACGCGGACGATGAGGAGACCGGAGGCTAGTTGTTGCCCGCCCAGGAGTAGCCTTGTCCCGGCGCCACGCTGACAGCGTTGGCGTGCCGATTCGGCATGCCGGAGGCGTCAAGCCGCTCGCCGGCGCGGAGACCCGTCCGGACTATGGCGCGGTCGAGCCCGACGATGCCCAGCGTTACCGGCGTCCTGCGCCCGTCGGCCAACTGAACGGCCCACCCGCCGCCCATGGGTTTCAGCGCGGCAATGGGGACGGCGAGGCCGCGCTCGCGGTGCACCGTCACCGAAATTTGGCAGGACATGCCCAGATCGGGGGTCGGCTGGCCGGGGCGAAGGTCCAACGCAATGATGACCGGATAGACCGGGGTGCCCCCGGCCGCCGTGGTCGCCGCTTCGGCCACGCTGGCCACCCGGCCGCTGTAGAGAATGCCCGGCTCCCCCGGCAGCACCAGCGTGGCGGCCTCGCCCGACTTCAGCCGCAACACCGACTCCTCGTCGGCGGCGGCGGCCACATAGAGGCGGGCGATGTCCGCCACCGTGATGGACAGGGGCAGGGGCACAGGCGAGACCACGGCGCTGCCGACGGCTTGGAATCCGGTGGCTGGAGCGGACACGCCGCCCGCCGAGACGGTTGTCGGAACCGCCGCCTGAGGCAGCACCTCGCCGGGGTTGACGCCGATATTCACCACCGTGCCGGACAGCGGAGCAACGAGCGACAGTCCGTTGGCCAGCCGGGCCAAGGGGGCCCCGGCGGCGACCGCCTGCCCGGTGCGCACCAGGACGGACGTGAGGGTGGTGAGCGGACCCGCGTAGCTGACACTGGCCAGCGGAGCACTCACCGACCCGGCGAGATACACCTGCTGCACGACGGTGCCCACCTGCACCCGGTATGGCGGAGGCCCCGGGGTGGCGGTCCTCGCGGCGCAGCCCGCAAGACCGGCGGCTAACACCGCTGGGGCTAAAAAGACCGCGCGTCCCAGCGCGCGCCGGCGTTTTCCCACGGAGCTCACCTCCTATTCCATGCGCAGCGCGTCCACAGGATGCAGACCCGCCGCGCGGTTGGCCGGCCAGAGGCCGAAGCCGAGACCAATGGCCAGGGAAAAGAGAAAGGCGAGGGCGGCGGTGCGGGGCGAGAACGCCACCTGGATGTGGATGATCGAAGCCAGGATGCGCGAGGCCACATTGCCGACGACGATGCCCAGCAGCCCACCCAGGCCCGACAGTGTCAGGGCTTCGACCAAAAACTGGAGCAGGATGACGGCGCGACTGGCACCGATGGCTTTGCGGATGCCGATCTCGCGCGTGCGTTCCGTGACGGACACCAACATGATGTTCATGATGCCGATGCCGCCCACCACCAGCGAAATGCCGGCAATGCCGGCCAGCAGGGTGGTGAGAATGCTCGTGACCGACCCCAGCGCATTGAGGATCTCGGCCTGGGTGGCGACATTGAAGTTGGCGGCCGACTGCAGCCAGGTCAGCAGGAGGCGGTCGACCCGGGTGACTACCGCAGTCATGTCGGCGCCGGGTGCGGCCGACAGGTAAACCGACTGGATGGCGGAAACGCCGAAGAGGGCGCGAGCCACCGTCCACGGAATGGCGACAAAGTCGTCCTGGTTTTGGCCAAACACGGTCCCCTTGGCGGCCAGAACGCCTATGACCCGAAACGGGACGCCGTCGAGCGCCACGGTGGCTCCCACGGGGTCCAGCGGCCCGAACAGCGCGCGAGCCTCGGCACTGCCCAGAACCATCACGTTCTGCCCCTGTTCGACATCGAGTCGCGACAAAAAACGGCCGGCCGCCACCTGGTAGTTGAGGACGCCCTGATAGGCGGCATTCGTTCCCACCACGCCGGCGCTCTGCGCCCGGCTCCCCACCTGGAGCGTCCCGCCGCCGGCAATCACGGGTGCGTCGGCGGCGATGCCGCGCACCTGTCCCAGTGCCAGGGCCTGTTGGGGCGTCAGACTGAAATCGGCCGCCGCCGCGTTGTCCGACGGCGGGGCCGCGCTGGAAGGTCCCACCTGAATGACGATGAGATTGGATCCCAGGCTCTCGATGCGCGCGGCCACCGTCGTGGTGGCGCCGCGCGCCAGCGCCACCAGTGTGATGATGGCGCCGACACCGATGATGACACCCAACATGGTGAGTCCCGAACGCAGCTTCTGCGCCCAGATGGACCGCAGCGCCAGGACGATGGTGCGCCGGATCATGACGCGCTCCCCGCTTCCTCAACCACCTCGCCGTCGCGCAGGCGAATGATGCGCGACGCGTGGCGCGCCACCTCTAGGTCGTGGGTGATGACAATGACGGTGCGTCCCTCGTCGTGGACGCGGGCGAAGATGTTGAGCACCTCCCGGCCGGCGCGGCTGTCCAGGTTCCCGGTGGGCTCATCGGCCAGAATCATCGGGGCGTTGGTGACCACGGCACGGGCAATGGCGACACGCTGCTGCTGGCCGCCGGACAGCTCCGGCGGCCGGTGCCGGAGGCGATCGGCCAGCCCCACGGCCGCCAGTGCCGCCCGGGCGCGCTCTGTCTGTTCGCGCGCGGACACCCCTTGATACAGGAGCGGCAGGGCCACGTTGTCCAGCGCCGTCAGCTGGGGCAGCAGGTTGAAGCTCTGGAAGACAAACCCCACCATCCGGCGACGCACCGGGGCAAGCTGATCCTCATCCCAGCCCACCAAATCCCGGCCCTCGAGTCGATAGTGTCCCGCCGTCGCTCCGTCCAGACAGCCCAGAATATGCATGAGCGTGGACTTTCCAGAGCCGGACGGGCCCATGATGGCGACGTATTCACCAAACTCCACGGTGAGGGAGACGCCGTGCAGCACTTCCAAATCGGCATCGCCCATCCGATACGTTTTGACAATATGGTCCATCTCCACCAAAGGCCCCGCACGGCCCCTATCAGCTTCCCCCAAAGCCGACGCCTCCCTGACTGCCCGCGGCCGGGTTGGCCACCAGCACTTGCTGGCCCGCCCGGAGACCCTGGACGATTTGCGTCTCGGTCAGATTCGTCAGACCTACGCGTACGACCACGGTGCGAGGCACGACCCGCGGAGCGGGGGACGGTGGCGCGCCCAGCAGAAAGGCCCAGAACCCGCTCGGGCGCGCCCTCGAAAAGACGACCGGCCGGACCGGCGCCAGCACGACCGTCTTTCCGTTCAAAACCTGGACGGCCGCGCTCGGGATATAGAGTGCGGAAGGCTTCCGACCGGTGTGCACCGTGGCGCTGGCCGTCATCCCCAGCAGCAGGCCAAAGGCGCGATCAAGACGCACCGTCACGGGAAACTCCACCGTGCCGTTGGCATCGGGCGCCCCTTGCCGGCCCACTTCCGTCACCTGACCGGAGAACCGGCGGCCGGGTAGCGCGGGCAGCGTCAAGGTGACCGACTGCCCGGGCGCCACCTCGCGCACCGTCCCCTCGGGCACGTTGAGATCGGCATACAGCACGGACAGGTCGGCCACCGTCGCCACAGTTTCCCCCGTGGTCAAGTAGGCTCCGGTGCTGACCGGGATGCTGACCACCGTGCCCGCGATGGGCGTGGTCAAAACGGTGCCGTTGGCCAGGGCGGCGACGGCCGTTCCGGCGCTCACTCCCTGCCCCACTTGGACGTCCAAGCGCGTGAGGGTGCCCGCCACCGGCGTCTCCACGGTGGCCAGGGCCCGGGGCGTGATGGTGCCGGTGGCGGCCACTTCCCCCTGGAAGCTTCCCTGGCGGACCGTGATGACCAAATAGGGGGGCGGCAGGGCCGTGCCGGCCGGCGCGCGCGCGCGGGCCACGACCCACACGGTGGCCAGAATCAGACCGCCAACCAGGACGGCATACAACCAGCCGCGGCGACGGCTATGGGGCCTACGAGGCGCTGTCGGCATGAATCCCCCTCGCGTCCGGTGAACACGGGCGCGCCATCTGCTGAATCTGGTCTAATCAGTTCCCCGTTCAGCATAACGCTCCGGCGAGCCGACTCAAGGTCTGCCGGGACGCGCCGCCCAGATCGGCCCGCGGGCCGGGGGCTTCAGGGGTGCACCAAAAGCCAGGCGACGGCAATGCTGAAGAGCGCGGATCCGGCCCCGGCCACCAGTTGGGCGACGGTATGCTTGTTGAGGATCCAACGCGCCCAGCCCACCACAAAGGGTGTCCAAATAAGCGTAAGACCCCAGCCGGCGCCGAACAGCACCCACATTAGAACGACGATGCCCACCGTCGCGCCTTCGTGGATGCTGATTTTCCAGAACCAGCTGACGGCAGTGGTCACAATGAGCCAGATGACCATGCCGGTCAGGCTGAAGCGCAGGACACGAGGAAAGTGCAAGAGCACCGCCACCGCCACCAGCACCAGAGCGGACAGCACCACCCAGGGCAGGTAGGTGCGGCGTTCATGCAATGCCGAGATGTCGAGGTCGGACCACCAGCCGCGATGGATGCCGTAAAACAGGAGGACGGCGGGAATGGCGCCCAGAAAAAGGAATCCCACGGTGGCGGGACCCAGCAGGCGCCCATGACTGATGGCCAAGACATACAAGAGAAAGAGTCCGATGTACACCACCGGATTGAAAATCACGGAAATGACGCGGGCCGCGGCCTTCATCGCACACCTCCGAAGACGGCGCGGACAGCGCCTCGGGCCGCTACTCGTCGTGGTCCGGCGGTCGCCGCGCCGCAGATACGCGGACGAACGGCAGACGCTCCCGCCGACACCGTCATCAAGCAAAAACGAACGGGCCCCGCCGGCACTCCGAAGGTGGGGCCACGCCGCCCTCCGCCGTGCGGATGCCCGAACGCGACGCCCGCCCGGCGATGCCCCCGATTCCGGCCCCGCGCCACGAGGAGCGGTATCGCAAGAAAGTGTCCGCGAGGCCGCGGAGGCGATGTCGAGCATCCCGATCCCGCCCCGGAGCGGCTGCGCCTAGTCATGGCGCCCCGCGAGCCGATATCGCCTGAGTCACTCCGGCAAAGATCGCTCGGACCCTCCCTTCGCCGATTCCCTGAGCGTCTCCGCCCGCGGAGTTCCTGGAAAGGATATCCTCAGCAGTATACGGTATGGGGCGAACTGGGCGCAAATGACGGCCCGTCGCGGCGACGGAATCGGGCAAGGTGCAGGGGACGAGGTGGTGCAAGCGTGACGCACAAGCATGCGGGGCGGCGCGTGTTGGTGGTGGATGATGACCCCGCCATCGTGAGCCTGGTCGAGGCGGCGCTGACGGCGGTGGACATGGCGGTGGTGACAGCCACCGGCGTCGACGCCGCCTGGGCCGCATTTGCGGCCGAGGGGCCATTTGACGCCGTGCTGGTTGACCGGTCGCTTCGGGGTCGAGACGGGCAGGAGTTGGCCGACCGCTTTTGTGCGGCCGGCCAACCTGCAGCGCGCGTGATGTTGATGAGCGGGTTTCATAACGAACCGAGCGGCTATGGGCTGTTGGCCAAGCCATTTTCGCTGGCGGCGCTGGTGGCGGCGGTCGAGCATCTCCTCCGAGAGCCCATGGCAGCCCCTCCCGACTACTGATGCAGACCGCATTCGGTCTTGGGGGACATTGCCCACCGACCGCTGCGCGGATCCTGGCCGGGTGCGACCGGGACGGTGCAGGGTCGGCAGCCGATGGACGGATAGCCGCGAGCGTGCAGGCGGTTGTATGGCACGTTTCGCCCCCTGATGTAGGTCCAGACGTCGTCGGTGGTCCAACGGACCAGGGGGTTCACCTTGATGACGGAAAAACGGGGATCGGGCTCGACCACCTGCGCCCGCGCCCGGGCCGGGGTTTGCTCCCGGCGGATGCCCGTGATCCAGGCTGATTCTCCGGCCAGATGACGCGTCAGCGGCTCCACTTTGCGCACATGGCAGCAGCGGTCCGGATCTTGGGCCCAAAGGGCCGGCCCCAATGTTTCCGCCTGTTCCTCCACCGTCAGGAAGGGCGTCACCCGTACGGGCTCAATCCCGTAGCGCTCACGGACTTCGTCGATGAGCGCGTAGGTTTCCGCAAACAGCAGGCCGGTGTCGAGATAGAACACGCGGGGAGCGGGCGTGAGGAGACTCAGCATGTCGATGAGGCACATGTCCTCGAGCCCGAAGCTGGAGGCCAGGCTGATGCGGTCGCCAAACGTGTCGAGCGCCCAGCGGAGGGACTCCTCGGGGGCTCGGGACTCCAGGGTCTTGGCTGCCTGACGGATCTCTTCCTCGGTCAGCACCAGGGGGCGGGACGGCATATCATCGCTCCTTTGGCAAATGGGGTGGAGACGGTCGCTGCCACACCATACGCGGCGGGGCCGCCGTCGGTCCGGGCAGGGACCCGCGGGATGCGGCGCGAAAGCACAGGCGGAGGTGGCTCGTTGGGCAGTGGATTGGATGTCGAAGACCTTTCCCGGGTGGCATCGGTGCTCAGTCCCACGCTCTCGCCGGATGGGTCGGTGGGGGTGGTGGTGGTGCGGCGCGCGGGCGAGGATGGCGACGGTTACCGCTCGCGCCTGCTGTGGTGCGAGGGCGGGCGGACGCGGTACGTTACGGCGGGACCCGACGATGGGTCGCCGGCCTTCTCGAATGACGGGCGGCGCCTGTGGTTTGTGCGCCGGGGAGGCAAGGACGGCGATCACATCATGGCCATGCCGGTCGGCGGGGGAGAGCCGGAACCGGTCGGGCCGAGATTTTGGGGGCTCGCCGGACTGGTGCCGGTGCCCGGGACGGAGGCGGTGATTGTGGCCGCCCGGGGCGTGGGCGCCGTGCCCGAGCCGGAATTTCCCCGGGCATACGCCCGCTGGCAATGGCAGTTTGACGGCACCGGATACTTTCCCCCGGCCGCCCAGATCCTCTGGTGGGTGGAGGCGGGCCAGGAACCCCGAGCCTTGACGGAGGGTCCCTACGACTGCGAACTGCCGGCCGTGGCGGCGGACGGCAGCTTTCTCGTCTTCAGCCGCGTGGCCGACGAGACCAGAGCCGAGGCGGGGCAGCCGGACCTTTTTCGCCTGGATTTGGAGAAATCGGTGCTCGGGGCGCGCCGCTTAACCGAGGGGCCCGGCATCCGTCATGCGCCGGCGATCGCCGCCGACGGGACCGTGTACTTTTACGGCCACCACAACGAACAGGGGCCGGCCACCCAGGGCTGTCTGCTGCGGCTCGATCGCTCCGGGCGGATGAGCCGGGTGGAGCTTCCGCCCGACTTGGCGGTGGGGGAAGCGATTGGCAGCGACTGGAATGCAGGCGCCGTCACCAGCCGGCCCCAAGTGGTGGGCACCCGGGTCGTGGTGCAGGCATCCCGGCGGGGGCGGACGGACCTTTGGCTGATTGACGGCGACGAGTCCACGGTCATCGAGGCACCGGTCGCCGTGGTGCATGAGGTGGCTGCGGTGGACTCGCCGGACGGCCCCTTGCTGCTCTTCACCGGATCATCGCTGGACCGGCCGCCCGAAGTCTATCGGTCGGTGAAGGGAACGGCCAGCCGCCTCAGCGAGGAGAATGCCTGGGCGGCAGATCGGCTGGCGCCGGTGCGTCCCCTGACGGCGACGGCGGCCGACGGTTTGGAGATCCCCGCGTTCCTGGTGGGTGACCCCTCGACGGCCCAGCGCCCCTTGGTGCTCTATGTCCATGGCGGACCGCACGGGGCCTATGGGGAGACGGTGCGCTTCGACGCGCAGGTGATGGCGGGACGGGGATACCGCGTGCTGCTGGTGAATCCCCGCGGCAGCATGAGCTACGGACAAGCGTTTGCCGATGCGGTGCGCGGGGACTGGGGCGGACAAGACCGCATGGACTTAGAGACCGTGCTGGACCACGTGCTGTCGGAAGGATCCACGGACGAGGCCCGCGTGTACATCACCGGAGCGTCGTACGGGGGCTTCATGACCGCTTGGATGGTGGGGCACACGCACCGGTTCGCGGCCGCCAGCACAGTGGTTCCCGTCATCAATCTGCTGTCATTCTACGGAACCAGCGACATCGGATGGTGGTTCACGGCGGGCGAACTGGGCACTGATCCGTGGACCAATCGGGACAACCTCTGGACTCACTCACCCCTGGCGTATGCCGACCAGGTCCGCACTCCCACGCAGGTGGTGGCCGGAGAGGCTGACCGCCGTTGTCCCATCGAGCAGGCCGAGCAGTTCTACACGGCCCTCAAGCACTTCGGTGTCGAGACCGAGTTTCTCCGCTATCCGGGCAGTCATGGCTTCGGTGCCCAAGGTCGGCCCCGCGACCGGCAGGACCGGCTGCAACGGCTCTTGCAATGGTTTGGGTCCCACGCACGAACTTCGCCGGAATAGCCCGGGACCTGGGCGGCGGGAGAGAGGGCGGCGCGCGGCCCGCCTCTCTCCCGCCGCCGGGTTGAGCATCCCGCCGGCCTCAGGGGGAGAAGCCGCCGGCCGTGCGGGTGGCCGCGCCGGGATTGAGGTGATGGGGGACGCGGTGGGTCTTCAGCCAGCGGGCCACCACCGGCTGCAGAGTCTGGAAGCCCCAGTTGAGGAGGTTCTGCGAGTCGGTGTACGCCACCGGAAAGCTCGGACCATGCAAAACCACGCCCACCAGTGTGATGGGAACCCCGTCCACCAAGCGCTTGGAGGCAAACACCACGCAGGCCTGCGACTCCGACGTCCAGCCCGTTTTCAGGCCCAGGGAATAGGGATCGCGCCAGATCATGCCGTTGATGTTGATGACGATGGGGTTCTTGGGCAGTGAGGTCTGGCGGGTAATGAAGATGGGGGCGAGGATGGGGGAGTTGAGATCCAGCTCCGCCAGCCGGACCAAGTCGATGGCGGACGATTCCGATCCGGGGGAGATCCCGTCCGGATCGGCGTAGGCCGTGTGCCGCAGTCCCAATTGGCGCGCGGTCCGGTTCATCAAGGCGACGAACCGCGCTTCGTGGCCGGACACGGCCTCGGACAGGGCGACGGCGGCGTCGTTGGCGGAGCGGAGCAACATGCCGACCAATAGCTGATGGACCGTGAAATGGTCGCCCGGGGCCATGAACATCTCCGAACCGCCCGTCCCCGCGGCTGTGTCGGAGATGGTGACGACTTGCTGCATAGGCAGCGCCGCTTGAACTAAATACGCCGTCATCAGCTTGGTGGTCGATCCCACCGGGCCCTCCGCCTCCGGGTTTTCCTCCCACAACGGCTTGGGCTGCCCGTAGACCACCAGGATGCCGTCGGGCTCGCTGATCGCCATCGGCGGCGCGTCGGCGGTCCGCCAGGCATCGACCGGCGCCGCCTTTGGCCGGCGGAGGCGATGGTGCACCGCTGCCGACGCGGCCACGGGCGGGCGGGCGGGCTCGTTCCGAACGACCCCAAAATAGGCGGCCGCCGCCACGACCGCGATCACGACGAAAAATCGGGGCGTCGGCCGCCACCGCCGGCGCTTCATGAAAAGCCCCCTCCATGCGTTTTCACAAGCCCTATTTGACGGGGAGGGCCAGTCTCCTGCCGGCTGCGGCACAAAAAGCGGAGACTCTTGGCGGTCGCTTCCACCGCTCGGGCGAGGGGTCGCCTCAGGATGGCGGCGGCGCGGCGGCGTCTGCGAGATGCCGATAGCGTTGCCACCACTCGGGGTCTTGCCGGCCCAGACGCACGAGGAGGTCGAGACGGCGGAGCGCCTCCGGTCCGAAGTGATGCTCCACGCCTTCGACGGTGCGCAGGATTTCGGCCCGGTCGCTGAGCCCGAGCTGCTGGAGAAACGCTTCCAGAATGCGGTGCCGGGCGAGCAGACGCTGGCCGGCCTGTCGTCCGGCCGGAGTCAGGTCCAACCCGCGGTAGCGTTCATAGATCACCAATCCGGCCGCGTGGAGCCGGCGCACCATTTTGCTCACGGAGGCCGGGCTGATGCCCAGGCGGTCCGCGATGGCGCTCACGCGGGCGTACCCCTTGGCTTCGATCAGGACCCAGATGGCTTCGATGTAGTCTTCCTGGCTCGGAGAAGCCATGGCTCGGCGCCTCCTCCCGGTGCTGCGCGACGGGACCTTCGCCCGCGACATCGCGGCGGCCGCGAGCGGTGCATTCGGGGTCGATCCGCGTCTGTGCCAAAACCGCGCTGTCCGACCGAATTGATAAAGTGTAGAGTGACGGCAGAGACATGTCGATGCCAACGGGGGAGGCCGCCTCTGGACGGGCTCGCAGGTGGCCGTGAATCGTGCCGCTTCGGCCACCCGGTCGCCGAGGACATGGATGCCTCTGCCTACGAACTATGTGAGCAGGGTGCCGGAGAGACTGGGTCCTGTAGCGGGGATGCGGAAAGCCCGGACGCGCGCCCAGGGCGCGCGACGGCCGAGCCGGGTCCGGTGGACCGGGAGCATGCGTGCCGACCAAGCATTGCCAGGCCGTCCGGCCATGTTCCCCATGATCTCTTGACATTGCTGGGATAGTGTTAAGCGGGACCCGGTTTCACCTATCAGTTCTTGGAGGGAAAGTCATTGCGGATTTTAGTGCTGGGCGGCGACGGATATCTGGGATGGCCCACGGCGCTTTACCTGTCGGCTCGCGGTCATGAAGTCGGCGTCCTGGACAACTTCGTGCGCCGCCAATACGATTTCGAGTTGGGCGTCGAGAGTCTGGTGCCGATCGAGAGTTTGCACAATCGTGTCGCCGCCTGGCGTGAGGTATCGGGGCGAACGGTGGAGCCGTTTGTCGGGGATTTGACCGACTACCGCGTGGTCACGCGGGTGCTTCACGCCTTTACTCCGGAAGCCATTGTGCACTTTGCCGAACAGCGGTCGGCGCCCTACTCCATGATTGACCGGGACCACGCCGTGTACACCCAGGTCAACAATGTGACCGGCACCTTGAATCTGATCTACGCCTTGGCAGAATTCTCCCCGGACACACACCTGGTCAAGCTGGGAAGCATGGGGGAATACGGGACGCCCGCCATCGACATCGAGGAGGGCTTCATCGAGATCACGCACAATGGCCGCACGGACGTGCTGCCGTATCCGAAGCAGCCGGGGTCCTTCTATCACTTGTCCAAGGTGCATGACAGCCACAACATCATGTTTGCCTGCAAGAACTTCGGACTCCGCTCGACGGATCTGAACCAGGGCATCGTGTATGGCGCCGGGACCGACGAGACCACGCTGGATCCCCGGTTGGCCACGCGGTTCGATTACGACGGAGTGTTTGGCACGGTTTTGAACCGCTTCTGCGTGCAGGCGGTGGTGGGACACCCGTTGACCGTCTACGGCAAGGGGGGACAAACGCGGGGGATGCTGGACCTGCGGGACACGGTCCGGTGCATCGAGATTGCCTGCGAGAATCCGCCGGAGGCCGGCGAGTATCGTGTGTTCAACCAGTTCACGGAGGAGTTCAATGTGCGTCAGCTGGCCGAGTTGGTTCAGCATCTGAGGCCCGGCACTCGGGTCGAGTATCTGGACAACCCGCGCACGGAAGCTCCCGAGCACTACTATCACGCGACCCACACCAGGCTGGTGGAGCTGGGACTGAAGCCCCACAATCTGTCCGACACGCTGATTGAGCAAGTGTTCACCGTGGTGGAGCAGTATCGCCACCGCGTGGACTTGGCCGCTATCCGGCCCGGGGTCAACTGGCGCCGCACCCACCAGCAGGCGGAAGCCTGGAGTCGCCTCACGCAATAGGCGGCGCCAGGATCCGACGCCCGTCCGGCGTCGACCGGGGGCCGGGGCGCCCGATGGGGACTGCCGGGCGCCGACGCGTCCGGATCGGTCCGGTTTGGCGTGGCTCCATCCAGCGCGTCCTGGGTTGAGGTGCGCACCGGGCACGCCCCGGAAAGCCATTTTTGAAGACGACACCTGCGGCGTGCGGCTTCCGTCTACCCGGAACCGGGCGGGGGCCCGCAGAGTCC
>DAHVOH010000071.1 GCA_027318915.1 Clostridiales bacterium | reverse complement strand
CCGGGGGAAGGCATCCAAGACGGTCGGAAGGTGTTCTTCGTCGACACGCAGGGCCTCGTAGCGACAGTCGGCCCAGCCGCGGGCCGAAAACCCCGCAGTGTGCAAGCGCGGCGAAAGGCTGTGGCGAATGGGGTTGCCCACCACCGCCAGGCGGCGTTCTGTCATGGCCTCGGTCCGGTGGCGGGCCACACGAACCGCTCCACCCGGCGTATCAGCCGGGTGGTCCAAAATTCGTGCTCCGCCAGCGGAGCGACCAAAATCGTATAGCACTTCAAGCGATTGCCGCCCAAGACATCGGTGAAGATTTGGTCTCCCACCACGGCGGTGCTCTGCGCCTCCGTGCCCATCAGCTGCATGGCTCGACGGAATGCTCTTCGGCGCGGCTTGGCGGCCCGCGGTATGGCGGGGACGCCGAGCAGGCTGGCGAAGCGGTCGACGCGCGCGCCCAAGTTGTTGGACACCAAGCACAGCCGAAACGGCCGGTGCTTGGCCACGACGATCCAAGCCATCAGGTCCGCCGACGCCTCATCGTGATTCCATGACACCAAGGTGTTGTCGAGGTCCATGATGATGCCCCGAACGCCTTGATTCCACAGGCGGTCCATGTCGATGGCAAAAACCGACGGGACAAATAAACGAGGGCGGAGCGCGTTGATCACGGGCAGCCTCCTCGTGGTCACGTATGGCGAGATTATACCATCGGCACACCGCCCACCGGGTGCTGCGGTTGACTTTTGAGGTCAACCGCGTACACTGAAGTTGAAACCCGAGTGCTTTACTCAGATATGGAGGATGGGCGATGGGCGTTCCGGAGCTCTCTATAGACGACCTGCATGTGTCGGTGGACGGAGTCCCCGTCTTAAAAGGCCTCTCTCTGGTGATACGGGGCGGCGAGGTGCACGCTGTCATGGGACCCAACGGCACCGGCAAAAGCACTTTGGCGCAGACGTTGCTGGGCCATCCCCGCTATGTGGTGACCAAAGGCTCCGTGACGCTGGACGGCCAGGACGTGTTGGCCCTCAAGACTCATCAGCGCGCGCGCTTGGGGCTCTTCCTCGCGATGCAGTACCCGTATGAAGTGTCGGGGGTGACGACCGCAAACTTTCTGCGCACGGCCATCAACAGCCGCCGACCCGAGGGGGACCCCATCCGTCTCAAAGATTTTCGCGATGAATTGGACGCGGCGATGGACCTGTTGCAGATCGACCGGAATTTTGCCAACCGCTACCTGAATGAAGGTTTTTCAGGCGGCGAAAAGAAGCGCAATGAGATCTTGCAAATGCTGATGCTCAAGCCTCGCATCGCCGTCTTGGACGAAATTGACTCGGGACTTGACATTGATGCCGTCCGCATTGTCGCCCAGGGCGTGAGCGCAAGTCGCGGCCCCGGCATGGGGGTGCTGCTTATCACCCACTATCAGCGGATCTTGAACTACATCACACCGGACTATGTGCACATTATGGTGGATGGTCGGGTGGTGCGCTCCGGAGGGCCGGAATTGGCCCGGGAGTTGGACGAAAAAGGATATGACTGGGTGCGGGAGGGTGCATAGATGAGTGTTCAACCCGTGGCCAGAGCCTCCACGCTGCCCCCGGAACAGTCCCAGCTGCTGGAGACGCTGCTCGCCGACGAACCGGAGTGGCATCGGATTCAGCGCGCCCGTGCCGCGGCCGTCTACGCCAGTCTCCCCGTGCCGGAACGGCCGCGCACTCCCCTCAAGGGCCGCCGGCTGGAAAGCATCCCCTACCTCCAGCCTACGGCGCCTCATGCCGTCGAGCCGGCGGTGCTGAATTTGGCCGGCGGACCCGCTTGGGCGGTGTTGAGCGGAAATCGGGCGGCGGCGCTTCATCTGGATGACGACTTGCTGCAGCGCGGCGTCCGGTTTGAACCTCTTCGCGAAGCGTTGCCGACCCTCCCCGATCCCCTGGCCTCCGTGCTGGGGAGTCTGCAGCCCGATGACGAAGATCGCTACACGGCCCTGAACCGGGCGTTCTGGAGCGTGGGGCTGCTGTGCTATGTGCCGGCCGGTCTCGTGATTGATGAACCGCTGTCGGTGGTGCATTGGATCGATGCGGAAGTCACCGGCTATCTCCCCCGGATCTTGGTGGTGGCCGAAGCCGGCGCGCGCGTGCACGTCGTGGAGACGTACCTCGGTTCGACCGATGACACCCATCGGGTGCTGGTTTCCTCGGTGGTCGAGGTCTTGGCCCGGGAGGGGGCGTCCGTCACGTGGTCCGCCATCCAGCAGCTCCCGTCCCGGGCGGAAGCCTTCCTTCGTCGGCGCGGACGGGCCGAACACGATGCGCACATCCGGTGGCATACGGCTGAGTTTGGATCCAGTCTCTCGGTGGCGGGGCATGCCACCGACCTGGTTGGGGCGGGGTCCTCCGCCACCAGCGTCAGCGTGTTTTTCGGCACCGGAACGCAGCACCAGGACTACACAGCCCAGGTGACGCACCGCGGCCCCCACACGCGCAGTGACATTCTGGCCCGCGGGGTCATGGCGGAGCGCTCGCGCAGCATCTTCACGGGCCAGAGCCTTATCGCCAAAGGCGCCGTGAAGAGCGATGCGCGGCAGCGGGAACAGACGCTCATGCTGTCGCCGGACGCCCGTGCCGACGCCATCCCCTCGTTGGTCATCGACGACAACGATGTGTTTGCCGCCCATGCAGCCAGCGCCGGCCCGATTGATGCCTTGGCGCTGCACTATCTGGAAAGCCGGGGGCTCTCACCCCGCGAGGCCAAGCGCCTGGTGGTGCGCGGATTTTTGGCCCCGGTGCTGGAGAAGCTGGCGCCGGAGGCTCTCCGGCTGACCGTCGAAGAGGCCGTGGAACGAAAGTTGACCACGCTCGGAGGTGATGACGCATGACACTGGCCACGTTGCGACCGGCATACCCGGTTCTGGAGCGGACGGTCAACGGCCACCGCCTCGTCTATCTGGACTCGGCCGCGACGGCCCTGAAGCCGGAGCCCGTTCTGGAGGCCATCGACGGTTATTACCGCCGTTTTACCGCCAACGTTCACCGCAGCGTCCACACGCTGGGCGAGGAGGCGACCGAGGCGTATGAGGGCGCGCGCGTCGACATCCAGCAGTTCCTCCACGCCGCCCACCCGGATGAGATCGTGTTCACCCGCGGGGCAACGGAAGCGCTGAACTTGGTGGCCCAGGGCTGGGGCTTGTCCCATCTGGGTCCCGGAGACGAAATCGTGGTCACCCCGGCTGAGCACCACTCCAATCTGGTGCCCTGGCAGCAGGTGGCGCAGCGCACCGGTGCCCGGCTGCGGTTCGTGGAGCTGGAACCGGACGGCCGCCTGACGTTGGACGCGGTGCGGCGGGTGATGTCGCCCAGGACGCGTGTGGTGTCCACCTTGCAGGCCTCCAACGTGCTTGGCACGGTCCACCCGGTCGCGGAAATCGCTGCGGAGGCGCACCGCCTCGGCGCCATCATGGTCGTGGACGGCGCTCAGTCCGTGCCACACATGCCGGTGGATGTTCAGGCGCTGGATTGTGACTTTCTGGCCTTTTCCGGCCACAAGTTGGGTGGGCCGACCGGCATCGGCGTTCTCTACGGAAAACGGGAACTGCTCGCGGAGACGGAGCCGCTGAATTACGGCGGAGAAATGATTGAGCTGGTGGAACGGGAGCACTCCACCTTCAAACCGCCACCCGATCGCTTCGAGGGGGGCACGCCCCACATCGCCGGGGCCATCGGTCTGGGGGCGGCGGTGCGGTTCCTGGACGCGGCCGACCGCGCCCGGGTTTTCGCCCACGATCAAGAGCTGGGTGCGCTGGCCGCTGACCGCCTGCGGGGGATTGCCGGCCTGGATCTGTACGGCCCGAGGACGGGCCGCACGGGGGTGGTCTCGTTCAATCTCCGCGACATCCACCCGCACGATGTCGCCCAGGTGCTGGATGCCTCCGGCGTCGCTGTTCGCGCCGGGCATCATTGTGCCCAACCGCTGATGGCCTGGCTGGGGGTGGGCTCCACCGTGCGGGCCAGCTTCTATCTGTATAATGAGCCCGACGACATCGAGGCCCTGGCGGGCTTGCGAGAGGCGGTGCGGTTTTTCCGCCATGGATCTTGAAGACCTTTATCGTGAAGTCATTTTGGACCACAACCAGAATCCCCGGCACCGCGGCCGACTGGCCGAGGCAACCCACAGTCGCGGACTGTTCAATCCCACCTGCGGCGATCGGATTGCCGTCGACCTCAAAGTGGTCGACGGGCGCATCGCGGAAGTGGGGTTCGACGGGCACGGTTGCTCCATCAGTATGGCGTCGGCGTCCATGCTGGCCGAGGCGGTTTTGGGAGCCCCGGTCGACGAAGCGCGCAGCATCGCGGCCGCCTTCATCGCCTTCATTACCGGGCAGGTCGAGACGCCGCCGCCCGGAGACTGGGAGTCACTGGCCGGGGTCCGGCGTTTTCCGAGCCGAGTCAAGTGCGCGACCCTGGCCCACAACGCGTTGATGGAAGCACTGGCAGCGGAGACGGCCGACCGCATCGATGCGGAGACGCCGAGCCCGCACTGACGGAACGGCACGGAGGGTTCAGGCGGCAACCGCCATCACAAAGGGAAAAAGGAGGCGACACCATGGCCGACACGGCCAAGAATCTCGGTCTGCACGACGAGTACGAGTATGGTTTCAACGACGGGGACGTGGCCGTCCTCAGGATGGATCGCGGGCTCACGCGGGAGGTCGTGGAAGAAATCTCCCGCATCAAGCAGGAGCCGGCCTGGATGCGCGACTTCCGACTGCATGCGCTGGACGTGTTTTTCAAGAAGCCTCTGCCGACCTGGGGCGGCGACCTGTCGACCCTGGACTTCGACGACATTGTGTACTATGTGCGGCCCTCGGAACGTCAGGGGCGGACATGGGAAGAAGTTCCGGCATCCATCAAGGACACGTTCGAACGCTTGGGCATCCCCGAGGCGGAACGCAAATTTCTGGCCGGTGTGTCGGCACAGTACGACTCCGAGGTCGTCTATCACAATATCCACAAGGAACTGGCCGACCAAGGCGTCATCTTCTGCGACACCGACACGGCGCTGCGTGAATACCCGGACCTGGTGCGCGAGCATTTCGGAACCATCATTCCGCCGGAAGACAATAAGTTCGCCGCGCTGAACTCGGCGGTGTGGAGCGGAGGCTCGTTCGTCTACATCCCCAAAGGCGTCAACTGCCGGGTGCCGCTGCAGGCATACTTCCGCATCAACTCCGAGCGCATGGGCCAGTTTGAGCGCACCCTGATCATTGCCGATGAAGGGTCGTTCGGACACTATGTGGAGGGGTGCACGGCCCCGGTCTACAACTCGGAATCGCTCCATTCGGCGGTGGTGGAGATTCTGGTCAAAGACGGAGCGCGCATGCGCTACACGACAGTCCAGAACTGGGCGCCCAACGTCTACAACCTGGTGACCAAGCGCGCCATCGCCCAGCGCAACGCCACGATGGAATGGGTTGACGGCAACATCGGCTCCAAGCTCACCATGAAGTATCCGTCGGTGTACCTGGTCGGGGAAGGGGCACGGGGCATGGTGCTGTCCATCGCCGTGGCCGGCAAGGATCAGCATCAAGACACCGGGTCCAAGATGTACCACTTCGCCCCCAACACGACGTCCACCATCGTCTCGAAATCCATCTCCAAGCACGGTGGCAAGACCACTTATCGAGGTCTCGTGCACATGGCCAAGGGCGTCGAGAACGCCAAATCCAATGTCAAGTGCGACACGCTCATCCTGGACGACCAGTCCACGTCCGACACCATCCCCTACACGGAGGTGCTGGACAGCCGGGTGCAGATGGAGCATGAGGCGACCGTCACCAAAGTCAGCGAGGAGCAGCTGTTCTACCTGATGAGCCGTGGATTGACGGAGGAAGAAGCCACTCGGATGGTGGTCATGGGCTTCATTGAACCGTTCACGCGCGAGCTGCCGATGGAATTCGCGGTGGAGATGAATCGCCTCATCAAGTTCGAGATGGAGGGTGCGATTGGCTAGGATGGCTGAGTGGCAGGTCGTGGCGCGCGGCGAGGACGTGGTGGAGGGCCTGCCGCTCTTGGTGACGGTCAATGACGTAGAGGTCTGTCTGTTACGGGTCGGCGCTCAGGTGTATGCCATTGACAACCTGTGCACGCACGCGGAGGCCTCTCTGTCGGACGGCACGCAGTGCGGCACGATTCTGGAATGTCCGCGCCACGGCGGCCGGTTCAACATTGTGACCGGCGATGCGGTGCACTATCCCGCTTTTGCACCGGTGCGCACATACCCCGTGCGTGTGGAGGACGACGCCGTCTCGGTGCTCGTGGATTGAGCGTCGCCAGCATCGGCCCGGGGTCGGCTCGGCCCGTGCTGTCGGAAACGCCTCGGCTTGCGCTACAATAGAAGGGCTCTGGCGGCTCTCGACGGCGGACGGCACCATGGCTCCGCCGTCGGTCGATGTCCGTGGTCCCGTTTGTGGTCGCCCGGTGCCGCGGGCACAGGGCAAGGCGGCGAAGGAGGCGTTTGATGCAACTGACCAATTTTATCGATGGGTCCTGGGTCCCCCCGCAGAGCGGACGTTATGCGCCAAAGCACAATCCCGCCAACGGTGAGCCGTTGGGCGAGGTGCCTTTGTCCGGCTCCGCGGATGTTGATCGGGCGGTCGAGGCGGCGCGGCGGGCCTATGCGACATGGCGGCGCGTGCCCGCGCCGAAACGGGGCGAGATCATGTTTCGGGTGGGGCGCCTGTTGGAGGAACATAAAGACCGCTTGGCCCGGCTCATGACACAGGAAATGGGCAAAGTGCTGACCGAGGCCCGCGGCGATGTACAAGAGGCCATCGATATGGCTTACTACATGGCGGGAGAAGGACGCCGCAGCTTCGGCTACACGACACCCTCCGAACTGCCCGACAAGTTTGCCATGGCGATTCGCGACCCCATCGGCGTCGCCGCCATCATCACCCCTTGGAACTTCCCTGCCGCCATTCCCTCGTGGAAGATGTTTCCCGCCTTGGTGCTGGGCAACACGGTAGTGTTCAAACCGGCCAGCGACACCCCGCTGGTCGCGGGCGAGATGGTCCGGCTGATGGCCGAAGCAGGGGTGCCCGCCGGTGTGGTCAATCTTGTGTATGGGTCCGGGAGCGAAGTGGGTGACGCTCTGTTGGGACATCCAGGGGTCAACCTCGTGTCCTTCACCGGGTCGGTCGAAACAGGGCGCCACGTCGCGGCCAAGGCCGGTGAAGGCTTGAAGCGGGTGTCTCTGGAACTGGGCGGCAAAAATGCTGTCATTGTATTGGACGACGCCAACCTGGACCTGGCGGTCGACGGCATCATCTGGAGCGCGTACGGCACGACGGGCCAGCGGTGCACGGCTTGCTCGCGCCTCATCGTGCAAACCGGCATCTATCATGCGCTGGAAGAACGGCTGCTGGATCGGATTCGCGGGCTGCGCCTCGGCGATGGCCTGTTGGAGACGACCGATGTGGGGCCCCTGATCCATCGCGGTGCGCGGGACCGCGTGCACAGCTACGTCGACATCGGCCGTGCAGAGGGCGCCCGGCTCGCGATCGGCGGGCATCCGGTGGAGGAGGGCGACTTGGCCCGGGGGGCCTTTTACGCCCCCACGCTCTTTGCCGATGTGCGCCCGGACATGCGGATCGCGCAGGAGGAAATCTTCGGTCCGGTGCTCTCGATGATTCCCGTCAAGACACTGGATGAGGCCATCGCTGTCAACAACCGGGTGAGCTACGGGCTGTCGTCCGCCATCTTCACTCAGGACGTGGGCAGCACCTTCAAAGCCATCCGCGACCTGGAGACCGGAATCGTCTATGTCAACGCGGGCACCACCGGCGCAGAAATTCACCTGCCCTTCGGCGGGACGCGCGACACCGGCAACGGCCACCGGGAAGCGGGCACCGCGGCGCTCGACTTCTTCAGCGAGTGGAAGTCCGTGTACGTGGACTTCAGCGGGCGCTTGCAGCGCGCTCAGATCGACGATTGACCCAGCGGCGGGCCCACCTCTGGACGTCCGTGTCCCTACGGACCTCTATTACGGAAGGAGCGGAATATGGCGACCACCAAGCGGCACATTGAACTGAAGACGGAGATTCCCGGTCCCAAGTCGCGCGAGCTTCTTGACAGAATTGCACGGGCCACGCCCCGGGCGGTCTCGACCTGGACACCGATCGCGGTCGACGAGGCCCACGGGACCTTGCTCCGCGACGTCGACGGCAACACCTTCATCGATCTCACGGGTGGGGTTGGGGTGCTCAACGTGGGGCACCGCCACGATCTGGTCACCGCAGCGCTCCATCGCCAGGTCGACCGTTTCCTTCACACGGACTTCACCATGGTCCCCTACGAGAGCTATGTACAACTCGCGGAACGCCTGAACGCGCGCTTTCCGGGCGGTGGCGACACCCGGACCGTCTTCTTCAACTCCGGCGCCGAGGCGGTGGAAAATGCCGTCAAGATCGCACGCCTCTACACGGGACGGAAGGCCGTCATCGCCTTTGAGGGAGCGTTTCACGGCCGCACCCTGATGGCCATGACGCTGACCAGCAAGACCCACCCGTATAAAGCCGGCATGGGACCGTTTGCGCCCGAGGTCTACCGCGTCCCGTTCCCCTACCCGTACCGTTGTGTGCTGGGCCAGGGCGATCCCGGACATGTTTGCGATGAGGTTTGCTACGCCCAGATTGAAAAGGCCTTGACGGTTCAGGTCGCTCCGGAGGACGTGGCCGCCGTGATTGTGGAGCCCGTGCAGGGCGAGGGCGGCTTTGTGGTGCCCCCAGACACCTTCCTTCCCTGGCTGCGCGAGTTCACGACCCGACACAAGATGCTGCTGATTGTCGATGAAGTCCAAACCGGCTTTGGCCGCACCGGGAAGTTTTTCGCGACCGAATGGTCGGGTATCCGACCCGACCTGCTGACCATGGCGAAGTCCATCGCCGACGGCATCCCCCTGTCGGGTGTAATGGGACGGGCCGACGTCATGGAAGCGCCGGAAGACTCTCAGATTGGCGGCACCTTTGTCGGCAATCCGCTGGGCACAGCCGCGGGCAATGCGGTTCTGGATGTGTTCGAACGCGAGGACCTGTTGGGCATGGCGCGTCGCCAGGGGGAGTTCTTAACCGCGCGCCTCAAGCGCATGGCAGAGCGGAGCCCCCACGTGGGCGAAGTTCGGGGCTTGGGGGCCATGGTCGCCATGGAGCTGGTGGAAGACCGCGCAACCAAGAAGCCGGCGGCGGAGCTGACCGACCGCGTCCTGCACCGGGTCATGCGCCGGGGTGTCCTCATCCTGAAGGCGGGCATCTACGGCAACGTGGCACGCTTCCTGGCCCCGCTCAACACGCCCTTGGACCTCCTGGAGGAGGCCTGTGACGAGTTGGAGGCCGCCCTGCTCGAGGGCTAGATCCGATTCCCGTACGTTTTCTCGGCGCCCTTTCAGCCTTTCGGGGTCTGGAAGGGCGCTTTGGGATTGTCGCTGCCGCGTCCGGCATCGACCCGGCACCGTCCTCCGGGCCCTCGACCAGCCTCCGGGCTGAGCCCTCCCACACAGGCCGGGTCGGAAAACAGCTTGCCCGCCGAGCAGGTGTCCTGCCGAGACCCGACAGGCGCCTGTCAGGTCGGGTGAAATCACTCGCCGTGAGCAAGGGTCCCGGTCCGCCCGGACCCGTCCCCGGGTCCGGCACCCTGGCCACGCCATTCCGCTGTCCACCCGCCCGCTTCCTCACCTCGGCGGTCCTTGTGCCGGGATGGCCAGTCCACCTCCGTCGCCGGCCGACGGAAGGAACTCCCCGGGGGCGTGCCCCCGTCGTGGCACCGTTCTTTCCTTCTCATCATAGGCTGGTAGTCCGTGACGATGATCGGGAGGTGGGATCGATGTCCCTCGCCGTGCTGCTGGCCATTTTATTTGGAGCGGTACCCAGCCTGTGGGTGCTGGCCGGATACATCGGCGGCAACGCCTTTCCCAAGCCATTGGGATCCGTGGAAGAAGCCGCGGCCCTTGAAGCGATGAGTCGAGGCGATGAGACGGCACGAGCTCGCCTGATCGAACACAACCTGCGGCTTGTCGCCCACGTCGTCAAGAAGTTTGACAACACCGGGGAGGATGGTGACGACCTCATCTCCATCGGCACCGTCGGACTCATCAAGGCGATCGACACCTTCAACCCATTAAAGAATGTGCGCTTAGCCACATACGCGGCCCGCTGCATCGAGAATGAAATCTTGATGCACCTGCGTCTGCTCAAAAAGACGCGTGGGGAAGTCAGCCTGTACGACCCGGTGGGGGTCGACCATGAGGGCAATGAGATTACGTTGTTTGACATCCTCGGGACCGACGCCGACGAAGTTCCGGATACCGTCGCGCAGCGCCTGCAGGTGACTGCCCTCTCCCAGTACTTGAGCACTCTGGACCCGAAGGAACGCCGGGTCGTGGAGGAACGATTCGGGCTCGGACGCGATCACACCCGGACGCAGCGCGAGATCGCCCAGGCCCTCGGGATCTCCCGCAGCTACGTCTCGCGCATCGAAAAGCGCGCCGTTCGCAAGCTCCTGCAGGATCTGGACCCCGACCAGGTGGACCGACTGCTTCGTTGAGATCTCTGCGCTACGGCCAAGTCCCTCTCCCTCACCTGTTCGGAGCGAAGTCTCCAATTCTTTCACGATAGTGGTGTGCATGCTGACCGGGGGGCGGTGGATGCGGACTCGCAGATCATTCTCGCGGCGACGGTGACGCATCAGGCGGCCGACAGCCCCCACCTGTTGCCGGTGCTGGATCAGGTGTTGGCCAACACGGGCCAGACCCCGGGAGGGGGGTTAGCGGATGCGGGTTACTGGAGTGAGTCGAATCGGGACGGGTGTGCGGGGCGGCACGTGCCAGCGGCGACTCCCCCGGAGAAGCTCCAGCACCGGGTGAGGCGGACCGTCACGGCGCCGCGGGGCCGAATCCCCGGAACCTGTCGCGGAAGGATCGGATGCGGCGCTATCTTCGGACCAAAGCGGGGCTCCGCCGGTACCGGCGGCGGCAATGGTCGGTGGAGCCCGCGATTGGGTATCTCAAGACCGTCCACGGGTGTCACCAGTTCCTGCTGCGGAGCCTCGCGAAGGTCGAGCCGGAATGGCGGTTCCACTGTGCGGTCGCAAACTTAGCCCGGATCCGCCGCCGGGCGGACCGGCTGACGGTCCCGGGGCGGCGGGGCCGGTTGGCCTGGGGGGCGTAGCTTCCCGCCCGTTGTTGGGCCCAGCCACCGCGCGTCCCCCTCATCGGCACGCTGCGACCGGTCACGCGCCAGGACCGCTATCCGTGTCCCCATCCACTAACCCCACGGGCTGCTAGGCCGCACCGTAGATCCGCCGATGGCACGGGACCGGAGCTCCGCGAGACATGGGCCATGATAAGATGGGTAAGAGTTCGGTCGTGGGGACGTCGTCCCATGTGGGGCAACGTGTGCCGATAGGGGAATCAGGTGCAGTCCGTGGATCGCTTCGCTCAGTCTGTGTCCCTCCGCAGACGACCAGACGCCGGAGGCTACTCATCAAGGCGATTCGAGGGTCAGAGTGCGTAAGGGTCGAAGCGTCCAATCGCACCGGATCGCCGGAGCCCGCCAGGATTGCAGTCACCACAGGAGGCCCTATGCAACTATACCTGGAGACGGACCGTCTTCGATTGCGTCAATTTACCCGGGACGATGCTGACCTCTTGATTGAGTTGGACAGTGACCCCGACGTGATGCGGTATCTCACCGGCGGTATACCGACGCCTGCGGCGCGCATTCGCGAGGTGGTTTTACCCGACTTTCTCGCCTGGTATGCGCGGTCGCCGCATTATGGGTATTGGGCTGCCGAGCAGCGTGCGACCGACGCATTCCTCGGATGGTTTCACCTGCGTCCGCCCCGCGACCCGGATGCTGCCGCCGACGCCTGGCTGTGCGGCGCGCTAGAGGTGGGTTATCGCCTCGTGCGCCGGGCCTGGGGCAACGGGTATGCGACGGAAGGGACCCGAGCGCTCGTGGATCGCGCCTTTCGCGAATATCAGGCGCCCCGCGTCGTGGCCCTAACCATGGCCGCCAATGGCGCCTCCCGGCGCGTTATGGAAAAATCCGGACTGCACTGGGTTAGCACCATTCCGGCCGAACAGGGTGTGCCCGACCGCGCGTTCGACGAGGTGGTGTACGCCTTGTCTCGTGACGACTGGGCGCATGACCGTGCAAACCGTTAGGCGTTGTCGTGCCGACGGTCGTGAGCCTGGGGGGTGCCCCTCGCCGGGATCGTCCGACCGGACAGACTTTTCACCCAGCGTTAGCCCAAACTTTGCAGTAAGCCTAGCGAGGGACTGCCTCCTCAACCCTCATTGGGCCCTTTGCAGCCCCTCGCTAGGCTTACTGCAAAGTCGGGGTTAATGCCTTAAGAACGACGCCGAGTCTTGATCTAGAGGAGAGCCGGATTTCTCGAGGCTGAGCATGAGACATATGAGAGGTGAAGGATAGTGCTTGAGAAACCCGGTAGACGAAACCGGCGTCACCAGGAGCGTCTGGAAACTAGGATGTTGGAGCAACCCAGTAGACATCGGGGATCCCCGAAACCAGCGTGCTAAGCGGATTCCAGCACCTTCAGCCTCGGGGTAGACGCTAGGACTTAGATCTGAAAATCCTCGTGTCGGCGGTTCGATTCCGCCCTGCGGCACCATCCTTTTCTCCCTGCTTTGTGGCGGGGATGGTTTGTTGCGTGTGGCCGCCTCGTGAGGCTGGAAAGCGGCGTCGTTAAGCGATTTCCAGCTAGACCGCGGAGGAGACCTCGGTGGAGAACATCCACGTCGATCGTGACTGGCCACGTGACAAGCTATCCGGTCTGACACGAGGATCGATGACCTCGTCATCATGAGGCGTCACCATGAGATCCAGTGGTGATAGACCCAGACGGCGATCCGTGTGGGCGGTCACGTGAAGAGCCGCCCGTGCCCCATAGCAGGGCTCAGCCCCATGGTGTTGCAAACCGCGTAGGATTGCGGGCTTAAAAGTCGGCGCGTCATTCATCGAGACAATAGATGGGCTAGACCACCGACTCGCCGCGGAGTATGGGCTTTTCAGCTAGTGAACACGGGCATAGAGGCATTCTTTGCGGATAAACCAATCGTTTGCCCTGTTTCAACCGCAGGCCGTGGGCGGTAACGGGCTTTTCAAGGTAGATGGTGCCACCGACAAGACTCCAATGGCGTACCCTCCTCTGAGCGATGCTTGTCCTTGCTAGTGAACCCACTCTGCGGCGCCACGATCGTTTCTGGTTACTGGTCGGGCCGTATCGCCCGAAAACGGGCAGGAATGGACCAGCCTCTCGCGCCGTAACTCAGCACCATCCGTCAAGCTCGGCTAGTCATCCCGCGTGCTTTCTAGGAAATCGGCAAAACTCGCCGGATCGATCAAGCGGGTTGATCCAAACGCTCCCAAGGATTGCAGAGCCTTGTCTCCTGTGACTAAAAACTGGGCATGGGCGTTTTTGGCGGTGGCCAAGATCCAATCGTCTTCTGGATGCGTAGCCACCCCCGAGACGGGATCGGTGATTGCCTGGAGAACGGCGGTACGCCTCAAGAGCGACAGAAAGCGACGCGTGCGATCCGGACCCAACCGGTCGGCAAAGTAAGGTTTTGTAAGGGTGCGGTCGACCTCATCCAAAATGGGTTCCGACACATAGACTTGAAACCGACCGGTCAGCCAGCCTTCTCGGATCGTCGCCAAGGGTCCGCTCTCGGCACGCACCGCTGAAACGAGCACGTTGGTGTCCAGCACCACTCGGATCACGATGGGGGCGTACCGTCGGAGCGGCTTCGGCTGTCTTTGAGGGCCCGCTCCACCTGGCGGTCGAATTCGTGTGGTGGCACATCCCGAAACGCGTTGCGAATGTCATCCATGGCGTCTCGCAATTCCGACAGGCGGCGGTCGCGCTCTTGCAACCATTCCATGTCTTGTGGGCTCACCACACCAGCCACCGGAACGCCACTTTTTTCCACGATCACCCGTGTTTTATCGCGAGACACTTCGTTGACCACTTCGCTCCAGCGTTGCCGGACGTCGGATGCCTTCAGTACTTTGTAATCGCTCATGGGCGTCTCCTTCGACTGTACAAAGTTGTACGATGTGGTCATTATAACATAGACGTGAGGCCCAAAACATCGTGGCTGGATGCGTTAGTGGTTACAGCACACCTACGGGGCAATAATAGCGAGGGCGAGCCAGCATACTGAGGTTGGCCGCCTTTTTCGAGGCAGCACAGGGGCTGCTCTTGCGCTAGCCTGCCTGCCCTCCCTTTATGACAAGGCATATGTGGCCACGGATGGAATTTGACAAGCCAAGTCAGACAAGGCCGCGTCACCACGGCGTCACCAGAAGCGTCTGAAACGGGAATATGGGAGCAATGTGGTCGACACCGCGATCCCCGAAATCCGTGTTCCAAGCGGATTGCAGCGACAGCAGCATCGGTGTGAACCCTAGGCCCTAGATCTGAAAATCTTCGTTTCACTTTACCGTCCGGTGAACGCAGGTACGGGTAGCTCCTGCAGATGGCGTTCCGCAGCCGAAGGAGACGGTGCGATCACCCCCAAGCGCCTTGGTGGACTGCAAGAGATGATTTAGAAATGTTAACCCAAATCTTTCAGTAGCGGTGGGGGGGACGTCAACAGCCCCGGAGGGGCCCAGGGCGGCGCGGGCGAGGGTCTCTTCACGCGTCGGAGCCCGAGTCGCGAGCCCTGCCAGAGCGGGACGGCGGGGCGTCCCCGGGCTGGGCGTATGCGGAATCCACGGGTCCCGGGACCGGGATCCGCAAACCGCGGCAAATCGGCGGGGGCGATCCGACGGGAGCCGGTGGCGATTACGGGCCGCTGGAGAGCACCGCGCACCGCGCGACCGCCGTCACGAGAGCGGGCCGCTCCACGGCCACGCGGCCGCCACCCGGACCACGACCCGACGCCCCG
>DAHVOH010000070.1 GCA_027318915.1 Clostridiales bacterium | reverse complement strand
TGAACTCTGCGTGGAGGAGAACCTCGAGGTCGCCGTGCAGTTCGGAGAGGTAAAGCTCGTCCGTCGTCTCGAACGCGCTCAGACCGGCGACAAGGGGATGGTCCGGGCGTGTCACCAGCACCTCGTAAGGTGCTATCGGCGGATGCGCCACGAACTGGCTCCCGAGGGTGTCCGCCAGGACCGGGATGACCCTCGGGGCGGACACTCCCTCGGGCGTGAGATCGAGCGCCGCGTTGGTGCCGTGAAGGGCGAACCAGCGCCCGCCGGAACTGACCCAGTTCGCGAGCTCATCCTGCTCAGCAACGCTGGGTCGCACGTCGCAGGTGTAGGTGATCAGACAGTCAGCTGACCGTATCGATTCGAGGTCACGGTAGTCCCCGCTGACGGTGGTGCGAATCCGCTCGTCGCCGGCCAGAGCCCGAAGGATCTCGAGCCTGGCGTAATCGAAGTCATGAAAGCGTCCACCGCACACAAGGTGTGCCCTGATTGGGCTGGTCAAAGTCATCTCCTGTGGTCTTGGGCCCCGAGTACCCCGGCGACGGCGCTCGATCAGACGAGCGAGAACACCTCGTAGCGCACTCCGCCCTCGACCAGGTCACCGTAGCCTACGCATTGGATGTCGTTCAGCCACGAGTAGGGACCGTCGGGGGCTTCGAAGAGCGGGGCTATCCGGATCCGCATACCGCCCGCCTCTTGTGGTGTGGCCACACCGGAATAGGAGATGAGGATGTTGACGCCGTCGTCGGTGACCAACAAAGCCCTCACGTCGAGCTTCAGGGTCCCGTTGGCCCTGACGGTAAACCAGTCGCCCCCGGGCGGAACGATTTTTCCAGACAGGCGAGGCCCCTCGAAGGTGCCCCCCGTGACGGGGATGATCCCCCGAGTGCCCTGGGGTGCGGTAGGCCGTCCGTTGCTGCACCGACGTCGCCCAGGGGCCCATGCTGCGGGGACGCGGTGGGATCGCGGCCGACCGACGCTCAGTAGCAAAGCGAGCGACACCGGTGCCGTCCCCCGACGCGGCGTGGCGCATACGGCCTCCAGAGCCGTCATACGGTGGAGGAGACTAGCCTGAGGTGGTCCCATGACCAACGAACCGGCGCGCCGCAGCGTGGTGGTGACAGGGTTCACCGTGCTGGCCCTGACCGTCGCCCTGATTGTGTTTTCGGAGCACGGCTACCACGCCACCGTGGACGGCTTGAAGCTGTTCTTTGAGGTGGTGTTTCCGTCGCTGCTGCCGTTTTTTATTTTGTCCGATGTGTTGCTGGCGACGGGGATGGTGCATTTTCTCGGGGTGTTTTTTGAGCCGTTGATGCGGCCGCTCTTTAACGTGCCGGGCGTCGGGTCGTTCGTGTTTTCGATGGGCCTGGCGGCGGGGTATCCGATGGACGCGGTGCTGACGGCGAAGTTTCGGCGCCAGGGTCTCTGCACGAAAGTGGAGGCAGAGCGACTGCTCTCATTCTCCAACATGGCGGATCCTCTGTTCATCTTCGGCGCGGTGGCGGTCGGCATGTTTGGCCAACCGGCTCTCGGAGCCGTCTTGGCTCTGGCCCACTATGCCTCAGGACTGGGCGTGGGGGTGTTGTATCGATTCTACGGGCGCGCGGCTGATTCGCCGAGCGCCGAGCCGGTGAGAGGGGGGCCGCTATGGGCACGAGCCACCGCCGAGATGTACCGGGCTCGGCTGGAGGACGGGCGCCCGCTGGGGCGGGTCGTCAATGACGCTATTGCGGAATCTGTCTCCACGCTCTTTATGATCATGAGCTTCATTGTGCTCTTTGCCGTGGTGCTGCGGGTGCTGGAGGCAACAGGAGCGATGCACGTGGTGGCCTTGCCGTTGGAAACCATCTTCCGGTGGATGGGTATGGCACCGACATTGGTTGCGCCCGTCCTGCGGGGATTCTTTGAGATTGACCTGGGCACGGCGGCGGCCGCCCACGCCGCCGCCCCCTTGATCCAGCAATTGATGGTGGTTTCCGCCATCATCGCGTGGAGCGGCCTTTCCGTGCACGGACAGGTGGCCTCGGTGTTGACCGGCACCGACATCTCGATGAAGCCGTATTTTGTCGCACGCTTTCTCCATGCGCTGCTGGCGGCGCTGCTGACCGTCGCCTTCGTCCGACCGGCCACCGCTGCGCTGGGCAGCATCTCCGTTCCGGCGTTTGTCGGGCGCGACTGGCTGACACGGGCGCCGGTGGCGGCAACCTCAGCCGATAGCTTTCATTACGCCGTGCTCTTGGCCATCCTGACTCTAGGCGGGCTGACGTTGGGGGTGGCGGCGGTTGGCGTGGTGCGTCTGGTGCACCGCATCTGGTGGTGGGCGACGCCCTAGTCATGATGAAGAAAGCCGGTCCACCGTGCGGGAGACGGGGGTGACGCTCGGCGTGGAAGCGCCAAGGCGGAGCCCCACGCAAAAGGAGTCGGCAGATGGATCACCGTACACGGTTTTTGGGGTTGGACATGTCGACAGCGCGCCGGGCGGTGCCCATGGCGGGCAGCGGCCGAGAGCCGGCGCGCCCCGGGGACGATTTCGCACACACCGGAGGCCGCGTCTCTGTTGATACGCCAACTGGACGTGCCGGAGTTGTTGCCGGTCTGCTAACCGATCTTTGCATAAAGGCTGCGGGAGGTGGGGTTTCGACCGCTAGATCCGGTTCGGGCCGAGGGAATCCGGCGGAACGACCGCCGGGTGTTGACGCCGGTGGTATCTCTTGTTTTTCGCCCCTAAACGGTGCCACGCCCCGAAAAAGGTGATGGCATGTTGCGTATTGCGCCACGGCACGCGCCAGTCCAGCGCGCATCGATCCGGAAGGACCGCTGCCGATTCGCGAACCAACGGGGTGGCCCGTCGGGACGGCCGCCGTGTTTCGGGCGTGGGGCGACACCGTCCCCGGACGGTCCCCGCGCTACCGGGTGGCGGACGGATGGCCACGGCTCCTGGGCGTCGGCCGGCAGACCGAGGCGTTTTTCGACCGATGGTCGCGAGCGCGCGGGGGATAAACGCGCGTGGGCCGAGCCGGCCTGGGTCCGCCGCCCCTCTGGCTCCGCGCGTATGGCCCGAGTCCATGCCGGTGGACACCGGTCATGGGGACAGCGCCGCGTGCTCGATCAGCTGGTAGCGATGGCGGACGCCGCCGCGCGGCCCCGCGATGGCGATTCGAAGGGTCGGCGGCCCCACCCGGCCCCAACTGGGGATGACGCTCGGCGTCAATCGGGAACCGGGATGTGGTGGAGGCGGCGGTGGTCACCGGCCCCCGTCGAGCCTGGGTGGGCCGCCGCCGGTGGCCCGGTGCTCATGCAGCGGGCCGTGGCCATGGACGGCGGGACCACCGCGCGGCGTGCCGTCGCGGGATGGCCCCGTCAGCCGGCTCTCTTTGACGATATTCTCTCGCCGGTTGTGGGACGGGCTCGTTCGATCCGGTCGCGGGGTGGCGGGCCGTGTGACGACCGGATGGCCCGGGACCGCTGTCCGGGTGGCCGCCGGGACCCGCTGGACTGGTCTGTGCGCCGTCACCCCTACGGCAACCAACGCCGACCGAACCTCATCGGTCCGGCGGATCGCCGCATGCCCCCGTCTCTTACCCCGGAGCGTGCGGTGCGGGCTTTTGTTCCTCGCGCCGGGGCCAGCAACCACGCTTGTCCCGAGAACCCTTGGGGCTGGAAGCCATCGAGCCTTGTTGTGGAATGATTGGGGCTCGTCCTAAGGGGAGTCCCTCCGGCCTATGGCGCGCCGGGGCCCTCCGGACCGCCGGACTCGGCCAATCCAAGACTCCAGGTCGTCCAAAAGAGGCCGATCGCGCCCCCGAGACCCATCACGATCGCCGCGAAGGTCTCCCAAACCAGCCCCGATCCGGGCAAGGACAAGAGGGTCAACCAGGCGAGACCGCCGCCCAGCGCGGCCGCAAAGAGACTGCGCCACGGAGGGAGCGTGCGCCGCAGCGCCCACGCCCCGACACCGCCGAGAGCCGCCAGCGCCCCTGCGACCAGCCACTGCGAATCGCCTGCCAAGAGCCATCCAACCAGGCTGGCGCCGGCATAGAAGGTGAGTCCGGCGGGAATGAACAGAACGGCGGCCGCTTTCAGGTCGGGGCCGTCAGCCCGGGCCCTCCAACCCACCCACCCGATGGCGATGAGGGCGCCCAGAAAAGCTCCGGTGATGGCGATGACATCGCCCAGCACGATGATCTCGGGCGCGGCCAAGAGCGCAGGATTCATCAGTACGGCCACGACCTTGCCCCCGACGATGGCCCCGACGGCCGCGGCGTCAAAGGCGCGTTCCGCGAGGGCTTGGCCGTTCGACTGCCGGGTGGCGAGGCGATCCAACACCACTCGCGCGAGAAGCCAACACCCTATCAGAAGGAGCATCCGGGTATCGAGACTGACTCTGCCCACCGTAAACATGGGCGGCAACATCGGATCACCTCCTCCCGGGGAGTGGCCACGACCCGCTGCGTCGTGGCCGTGGACGCCCAGGGTGATCGCCCTCGCACAGGCTGCGCGGCGTGACGCTTAGCCGCGGGCTCCAAGCCAATGCTCGGTGCTGCGCACGTCCGCGTATGTTCCCTGCAGCGCCGCCAGGAACGCCGCATGCACGCTGGCCGCGGGAACGTCCCGCCCGTCCCAGACCAGGGTGCGGGTCGCGCACGCATCGGCCGCGACGCCCACCTGCCAGCCCTGGTCCGCTGCCGCCCGTACAGTGGCATCGACGCACATGTGGGTCATCATCCCCGCCACCAGGAGTGTCGTGGCGTGCTGCGATTCCAGCCATGCCGCCAGATCCGTGTCACGAAAGGCGTTCGGATGGTGCTTGATGAAAACGGGCTCACCGTCGAGCGGTACCACATCGGGCCACGGATCCACACCCACGGTTCCGGGAGCAAGAAACGAGGCGTCCGGACGAACGGCATGATGATGGACGTGTGCGATCGGCCGCTGATCGTCTCGAAATGCGGCCAAGAGCGCAGCAGCCCGCCGCGCTGCGGACTCGGGACTGTCAAGCGGCATCCGGCCTCCGGGGAAATAGTCGCGCTGAATGTCAATCAGCACCAACACGGTGTTCATTGGCTCGCCGTCCTTTCCGTCCAAGTGGGGTCGCACGCGCGTACACCCAAGACCGCTGCGTGGCCCCGGTCCGAATCCACTCCCGTTCCTTGGCGGCCGCCTTCCCGGCACGGTCCCGACGCGAACGCTCGCAGACATCCTCCGTTGTTCGGATTGTCGACGGATTGCCGTCGAACGCCGGAGAAGTGCGACCGGCGCCGGTGGGGCGCGCACGCGTTCCCGACGCGCCTACCACGCGGCAGAAGAAGGTGCCGGGACGGCGATCCTCCGGCTGTTCGTCGAGTATCCACGATCAGTGTAGCAGGCACGCCTTCGCCAACAAACGGCCGTCGAACGCACGCGACGGCTTGTCATCAAGAGCCGCGGGACCCCATGGTATAGTCGGTGATGAAAGTGTGGCGAGCGGCGTGCAGAAGATAGGGGTGCTGACGTCCGGTGGCGACGCCCCCGGCATGAATGCCGCTATTCGCGCAGTGGTTCGCCAGTCCATCTACATGGGATTCCAGGTGACGGGCATCCGGCGCGGCTTCCAAGGCATCTTTGAAGAGCGGCAGGACGTGTTGGAGTTGTCGTCGGTGGCGGACATCATCAAACTGGGAGGGACGATTCTCAACACGGCGCGCAGCGGGCTCATGCTGGAGGCGGATGGCCCTCGTCATGCGGTGGACCATCTGACGGCCATGGGGGTTGACGGGTTGGTGGTGGTCGGAGGCGAGGGCAGTCTGACCGGCGCTTGGCGTCTTCACCAAGCCGGAGTGTCGGTGGTCGGGGTGCCCGCCACCATCGACAACGATGTCTACGGGGTGGATGCCACCATCGGCTTTGATACCGCCGTGAACATCGTGGTGGAGGCCATGGACCGCCTCCGTGACACGGCCAGCGCGCACGAGCGCATTTTCGTGGTGGAGGTGATGGGCCGCCGGTCGGGCGCGATCGCCGTGGCGGCGGGACTGGCCGGAGGGGCGGAGGCTATTCTGATTCCCGAGGTGGCGCCCGACTTTGATGCCATTTGCGATCGGCTGATCAAAAGCCGGGCGCGTGGCAAGCGCCACAGTCTGGTGGTGGCGGCGGAGGGCGCGGGCGGGGCCAAGCCGGCGGCGGAGGCGATCGCCGCGCGCACCGGGTTTGAAGTGCGGATGACGATCTTGGGTCATTTGCAGCGGGGAGGGCCCCCGTCCGCCAGCGACCGGATTCTGGGCGGACAGCTGGGGTGCCAGGCGGTGCTGACGCTGGCTGCGGGCCGCAGTGGCGTCATGGTGGGTTTGGCGGGCCGACGTCCCGCGGAGGTGGAGTTGGCGGCGGTGGCGCAGACCCGGCGCCACCCGGATCTGGGATTGGCGGCCTTGGCGGAGGTTTTGGCGATTTAGGGCGGAGGCGGTCCGGTTCAGAACGCCGTCAAGGCCGGGTGGCGCCAATCGGCGGGACTGAGGAGCACAGGAATATGACCATCTTCGGTTGGGTGGCGGGCTTGGCGACCATGGCCATCGGTGTTTGGCTGTACCGTTATCCGAGCCGCTACGGGCGGGGATTTGTCCAGGCGCTGTCCCTGGTGATGCTGCTGGGGGGCGTATACATCATCTGGGTGACGCATTTGCTGGCCGGCCATCCCGCCATCCATCGGGCCATCTTCTAGGGACAGTCCTGGTCGAGAGGCAGGGGTGGCGGCGCGATCACCGTGTGGCCCGGCAGCAAGGAGGTTGGCTGTGTCGGAGACTGGGATACGCGTGGCCGTGGTGGGTGGCGGCAGTTCCTACACGCCCGAGTTGATCGAGGGCTTTTTGACCCATCCCGATGTGCCCGTGGAGCGTATCGTCTTGCTTGACGTGACGGCGGGTCAGGACAAGCAGCGCATCGTGGAAGGCCTGGCCCGGCGGATGGTGGCCAGGGCCGGCCGTGCGATCCGCGTGGAAGCCACGTTGGATCGAGAGGCGGCGCTGACGGGAGCGGACTTCGTCTGCGCGCAATATCGGGTGGGAGGACTGACGGCTCGGGCTCGCGACGAGAGCATCCCGCTCCGCCACGGGCGCATCGGTCAGGAAACGGTGGGAGCCGGAGGGTTTGCCAAGGCGTACCGGACGATCCCGGTCGCGCTGGACTTGGCGCGCGACCTGGAGCGCTGGGCGCCTAACGCCTGGTTGCTCAACTTCACCAACCCGGCGGGCATGGTCACCGAGGCGCTGTTGACCCACGGCTGGCGGCGGACGGTGGGGCTGTGCAATGCGCCGATGGTGATGCAGCGCGCGATCGCCCAGCATCTCGATGTGCCGCCGGACACGGTGCTGCTGGACATGTATGGATTGAATCATCTCTCGTTCGCTCACCGGGTTTGGCACGGGGGCCGCAACATTTTACCGGAGGTGCTGGACGCGTGGCTCCACGGCGAGGGGTGGCCCGGGGGTCCCGCGTTCAGTGACGCGATGACCCGCCTGATTCGGCAGTTGGGTGTGCTGCCCAACGGCTACCTGCGCTACTATTGGCTGCCCGACCAGATGCTGGCCGAGGAGCAGCAGGCCATGGCCCACGGTTTGGGGACGCGGGCGACGGAAGTGATGGCCATCGAGGCGGATTTGTTTCGTCGCTATCAGGACCCGGATCTGACGGAAAAGCCCCCGGAGCTCAGCCGGCGAGGCGGGGCCTTCTATTCCCAGGTGGCGGTGGACGCCTTGGAGGCCATCGCCCTGGATCGGCCACGAGCCATGGTCCTCAATGTGACCAACGGGTCCACCCTCGCGGATCTGCCGGCGGAGTCGGTGGTCGAGGTGTCCTGCCGGGTCGACGGCGACGGGGCTCATCCCGATCCGCAACCGCCCGTTCCGCCTTTCCTTCGCGGTTGGCTGCAGCTGATCAAAACCTATGAGCAGCTGACCATCGATGCCGCCGTGCGGCAAGACCGCGACACCGCCGTCCAGGCGTTGTCCCTGCACCCCCTCGTGGGCTCCGTCGATGTCGCGGACCGGATTCTGGACGACATGTGGGGGGACCGCCCACCCGAGGCCGAGGCGACCCATGAGTGAGCCGCTGTATCTGGGGGTCGATGGTGGGGGCACCAAGACCGTGGCCTGGGTGGCGACGCCGACGGATGGGGTGGTGGGCGTTGGCCGCGCGGGCCCGGCCAATCATCAGGAAAGCGACGTGGAGCGGGCCGCGCGGGCCGTGCAGGAGGCCGTCGAACAAGCGCTGGAGGATGCGGCGGCACCGGCCGCGTCCGTCCGCCGCGGTGTCCTGGCGCTGGCGGGCGCCGATTTTCCCGAGGACGTGGCCCGTTTGGAGGAGGTGCTTGGCCCCCTGTTGGCGCCGGTTCCCTGTCACGTGGTGAATGACGCGGAGGCGGCTCTGGTCGGTGGCTCTCACCGCGGCTGGGGCGTGGTGGTCATCGCCGGCACCGGCACCAATGTGCTCGCCCGCGACGAGCGGGGCCACACTTTTCATCTGGGTGGGCTCGGCTATGAGTTCGGCGATGTGGGCGGCGGTCAGGACTTGGTGCGGGCCGTGCTGCACGCCGTCTTCCGGTCCGGAGAGGGCCGGGGCCCGGCGACGGCTCTCCACGACGCCGTCCTGAGTGTGCTGTCCGTGCCCGACCTGGAGCAGCTGGCCCGCGGCATGTACTTTGGCACCATTGACCGGGAGCAGTTCCAGCTGTTGGCCCCCTTGGCCTTTCAGATGGCGAGTCGAGGCGACCGGGTGGCCCAGGACTTGCTCGTGGACATGGGGATGCGCCTGGGGGAGTCGGCCGGCGCGGCCTGCAGCCGGCTGGCGAATCCCGGCGGCGTTCCTGTCGAGGTGGTGCTGGCGGGATCACTGTGGCACGGTCCGCATCCCCTTTTGCGCGACGGGTTTCATGTGGGATTGCACCGGTATACGGTCTCGGCCGAGGACCACCTCCCAGCCCTGGAACCGGTGGCCGGTGCCGTGCTGATGGCGGCGGAGCCGGAGGAGGCGAGCCGCAGAGCGGCGTTGCGTCAATGTTTGGAGGAGGTGCGGAGCGCAGAGTGACGTACAAAACGGTACCGGGACGACCGCCCGCCGATCCTTGGAGCGAGGGTCTGCAGGTCCGCGATTGGGAAGCGTGGCTCGACGATGACGGCCTGCGCTTCGCGTGGGTTGTGGATGAGGCGGGGGCGCGCGTGGGCGCGATTCGGTGGGTGCAGGACGAGGTGACCCAGGTGCTGGGCGTGGGAGCACCCGAACCCCCGCCGGAGGCGAGCGAATACGCCCTGATGTGGGTCAAACCGCGGGTGACGCATGTGTACAGCTTTCAACCGGCGCTGGCGGAGCTGGTGCGGCGGCAAGGTCTCGAAATGGTGGAGCAGGTGGTGCAGCTGCGCGCCCGCATCGAACCGATGTCGGTGTCCGATACGGACGTGGTGGCATTTTCTTCGCAGCATGCCGAGACGGCGGGGCCACTATATGACAAAATTTTTCGTACGAAGGGCGGTCGGCGCACCGTTTTTCAGTACTTTCAGCAGTTTGACAGCGGGCGCGGGTATCTGCTTCGGCATCAGGGGCGCCCCGTCGCCCTGTATGCCGACCGGATCAATCCGACCGGCGAGACGGCCGTCGTGTGGTTGGGCGTGCTCCCCGACATGCGGCGGCAAGGACTGGGTCGCCGACTGTTGAGCGCCGGACTGGCTCGCCGCGGCGCCGGCCAGCCGTTCGACGCGGTGGTCCAAGTGGAAGCGGCGAATGCCGCGGCGCTACGTCTGTACGAACCCTTCGGCTTCAAGCCGGAGTGGACGCGGAGCCGCGCGCAAGCCGGGTGAGTCGGCGCCGCGGTCGACGGCCGCGTCGTTCGTCTCGCCGATGTGCGCACGGTAGACGAGGAGGGGCTGACCATCGAGACAAGCACTACGGGACCCTTCAGGTTGTGGACCCAGTACGGTGCCGCGCTTGGCTTGGGCGTGCTCGCACTGGCCGTCAAGGCGGCCACGCGTCCACTCAGCCCGGCGGCCGGGACCCTCTCCCTCATTGTAGAGATTTTGATGGTGGCCACCTGGGGCTGGACCGGGTACGTGGCCAAGCGCCAGGGCTTGCATCCCTCCTGGCAGGCGGCCCTGGCCGGCGTGGCGTACGGTTTGGTAGCCGGACTGGGAGCTTTTGTGAACCCGCCGACGGCCTCGGAAGAGTTGGCGCTCATACGGGCCCATGCCCAAGCTCACACCTCCGCGGCCTACTTGCAGGCGCTGGCCCGCGCGTCCGTCACTCCCGGCGCCCATGTGGCCGCTCTCGTCGTCGGTCTCGTCGGCTCGGTCTTGGCGGGCCTGGTGGTGGGCTGGCTCGGCTCTCTCTTCTATGTAACGCGGCCGGCGGCCAGCCGCTGAGGATGCGCGCTCGCCCGGGGCGGTGATGGCCGGTGTGCCGGCGGACACATCCGTCAAGTCCGGCCGGACTGGGGTGGTCAGCAGGTATCGGGACGCGCACCGAGAAATCTTGGTGCCAAGTGGGGGGGACCGGACGTGTTGGGGGACAGCCTCTTTACGTTTGAGCAGATTCAACGCTCCCGTGAGCTCGGCGGACGGCATTTTGACTGGGTGGCGTGGGATCTGGCCCGCCGCAACGCCGCGTTGTACGGCGATCGCCCGGCCTTCGGCGACACGTGGCTCGGGGTGGAGCAGACGCGGACATTCACCTGGCGCGAGGTGTTGCAAAGCGTCAACACCCTCGTCGGCCACGCTCTGGACCAGGGACTGCGGCGGGGAGCGGTCGTGGTCTCCCAGCTGCCCAACTGCGTCGAGAGCGCTTATCTCGATCTGGCGACCTCCAAGCTCTCGGCGGTGCACGCGGGCCTCAACGTGGACTTGGGCCAGGCCGAGACGATGGGGGTCTTGCGCCAGTTGCGGCCGGATGTCGCCGTGATCGTGCCGGAATGGCGGGGACGACCATTCGCCGACTGGTATCGGGCGGCTCAGGCGGAGATTCCCGGGATGCGGCTTTTGGCGCTTGTGCGTCCGGGCGAGGCCCCGCCGCCGGGTTTTGCCGCCATCAATGCATGGCTCGACGAGCGGATTTGGAACCGATTTCAAGACAAGGATCTGGACTATTTGCGGCCGGACCCCTTGGATGTGCATGAATTGCTGCCCACCGCCGGAACCACCGGCGTGCCGAAGCTGTCTCGGCGCACCACTCTCGACTGGTTTCACGTGCACAGCGTGGGGATTGCGGAGCGGGCGGGTCATACCGTGTACGACCGCCGCCTTCTGGTCGGCCCCGTGGCCGGGGGGTCGGGGAGATTGTGGGGGGTCCACACCCCCCTCTACACGGGCGGGCAGGTGACGTATCTGGCGGAGTTTGACGAGGAGACGGTGTGCCGACTGACGGAGCGCGACCGCTACACGCTCTGGGTATGGAATCCGGCGCTGCTGACCCGCGTGGTGACCAGCCCGTACTTTGACAAATACGATTTGTCGAGCCTGCGCCAGGTCAGCTATTCCGGGGCGCCCTTGCCCGGCGAGGTGATTGACCGCTTGCTGCAACGGGGCATCGTGCCGTTCAACGTGTATGGCACATCCGAAGTGGGCGGCTGTATGAGCCCGGTGCTGGCGGGCGTGGATGAAGAGCATCTGCGCTTGGCCGCCGGGGTGCCGTTCGAAGGATTTGACGTGCCGGTGGTGGATGCCGCCGGTGAGCGCGTCCCGCCCGGCGAGGTGGGCGAGATTTTGATTTGGAACGTGCACCACGGGTATTGGGACGCCCCCCACGAGAGCGCCGCCACATACCATGACACGGAGTACGGCGGTCGGTGGGAAGGATATCAGCGCACCGGAGACCTGGGGGTCTACGACGCCCAGGGATATCTGCGGGTGATTGGCCGCAAGAAGGACATGATCCTGCGCGGTGGGCAGAACATCTTTCCGAAGGAGGTGGAGGACTTGATGAGCCAGCATCCGTCGGTCCGGGACGTGGCGGTGGTGGGGATGCCGGATCCGGTGCTGGGTGAGCGCGTGTGCGCCTTCGTCGTACCGCAGGCGGCTCAGTATCCCACGGTGGCCGACTTCCAGGCGTGGCTGGCCGCGCGCGGGGTGGCCAAATTCAAGTGGCCCGAGCGGGTCGAGGTCGTGGAGGACCTGCCGCTGGGCCCGGGAGGCAAAGTCCAAAAAGGCGTTTTGCGCGAGCGGATTGCCGCGCGGCTGGCAGCGGAACGGGAAACCGGCCGCGTCGACTGAATGCACCGGACGAGGAGGAACAGCGGATGTGGGACGTGGGTGTGGTTGGCGGCGGACCGTCCGGGAGCACGGCGGCGCGCCTCTTGGCGGAGGCGGGGCTGTCTGTGCTGCTGCTGGAGGCGGAGCCTTTTCCGCGCGTCAAACCGTGTGGCGGCGCGCTGACGGATCGGGCGCTCCGGCTCCTTCCCGCCGGCTATGAGCCGTACCTGACGCTCCACCCGCAGTCCTGGACGTTTACGGTTCGGGGTGTGGACCCCGTCACGGTGACGCGTCCCCATCCGTATTGCCATACGGTGGTGCGGCGGGATTTCGACCAGTTCCTGTTTGAAGCCGCCCAGCGGGCCGGCGTCGACGCCCGGGACGGCGAAGCGGTCACCGGGATGGATCTGTCCGACGGCACGGGACCCATCACCCTGGTGTCCCGCCGTGGCCGGTATCCGGTTCGCTACGTGGTGGGGGCGGATGGGGCCAAGGGGGTGACCGCCCGCTTGTTGGGAATCCCGCGGCCTCGGCAGGGTGCGGGACTCGAGGTGGAGGAACCCGCGCCAGAGGAGGTGTGGGGCCGCTACCGCGACCGTTGCGAGGTGGATGTCACGGACGCTCCCTGGGGCTACTGTTGGGTGATTCCCAAAGCCGGACGGCTGAACGTGGGGGTGGGGTCGTTTCGCGCGCGGGGATTTCCCTGGCGCGAGCGTCTGCAGCGCTACTTGGGCGACGTGGGAATGGAGCCCAGCGGCCGCATCCTGGCGCACCCCCTGCCATACCGTTGGACACCGACACGCCTGGCGCGCGGCCGGGCGCTCGTGGTGGGCGACGCCGCCGGACTCATGGATCCGTTTTCGGCGGAAGGCATCCATGCCGCGCTGCTGTCCGCCACGCGTGCCGCCCTGGCCGTGCGCGCGGCCGCGGAGCGGGGATCCGGCCTGGAAGCCTACGATCAGGAGCTGGCGCGGGAGGAGTGGCCGGAGCATCGGCTGGCGGGACTCACGGCCCGCTTGTTTTACACCATGCCGAGGGCTTGGGGGCGCGTGTTCATTCAGGATGCGCATCTGCTGAACTTGTATTTGGACGTCATTGAAGGCCGGGCGACGTACCGGCGTCTCTACAGTGCCACCCGGGAGCGTTGGTGGCGGCTCGTGCGCCGGGCCCGCCCGGCCTCATGAGCGGCGGGTCGAGAGTGCGGGCGGCCACTCTGGATGACGCGCCCGCTATTGCGCACATTCGGGTCGAGACATGGCGCTGGGCGTACCGCGGCATCGTGCCCGACGAGATTTTGGATGGCTTGACCGTCGAGGCCGGCGTGGAGAACTGGCGTCGGACCATCGAGACGGCGGCGGACAATGGGCGGAGCGTGTGGGTGGCCCTGGATCCAGACGACGGGGTCGTCGGCTATGCGGCGGTCGGGCCCGAGCGCGAGGGCAGCGAACTGGCCCGGGGCGAGGTGTACGCTCTGTACGTGCACCCTACCCGCCAGGGGCACGGCGCCGGTCGCGCGTTGATGGCCGTCGGGACGCACTGGCTCTCGGATCGGGGCTTGATGCCGGTTCAGGTATGGGTTTTGGCCGACAATCCGTCGCGCCGTTTCTACCAGCGGCTGGGCGGGCAGCTCTGCGGGCAACGGCAAATCACGCTGGGCATCCCGCTTGGGGAGGTCGCGTACTGCTGGCCGTCGCCCATCGACCCGCCGTCGCCTTAGCGCCGCCGCGATCACCCTGGCGTTCCCGTCATGCGCAGCCCGGCATGTGCCGCACGACGCCCGGCCCCCACGTCGGTCTCAGTCAATGGCGAGGACAATCTTGCCGATGTTGAGGTTGGCTTCCATGCGGCGGTGCGCGGCCGGCGCCTCTGCCCACGGGAACACCCGGTCCAGCACCGGGACTGCCCGTCCGGATTCCAAAAGCGGCCCCACGTGGCGCCGCACGGCTTGGGTCAGTTGCATCTTCTCTTCCGGCGCGCGCGAGCGGAGCGCCGTTCCCATGAGCTGCAGCCGGCGTCCGAGTATCATGCCCAAATTGATGGAGGCCTCGTGACCGCCCACTGTGCCGACCACGATCTGCCTGCCCCGAACGGACAGGGCTTGGAGATTGCGTTCCAGATAGGAGCCACCCACCAGGTCCACGATGGCATCCACGCCGCGGCCGCCCGTCATCTCGCGGCACACGGCCAGAAAATCTTCGCGCTGGTAGTTCACCACCCGAGTGGCGCCCAGCGCCGCAACGCGCGCCGCTTTTTCGTCCGTGCCGCAGGTGCCGATGACCCGGGCTCCCATGGCCGTGGCCAGCTGTACGGCGCTGGTGCCCACGCCGCTCGCGGCCGCATGCACCAGCACCCAGTCGCCGACGCTGACGGAGAGCTGCCGCAGCGCGTCATAAGCGGTCAGAAATGCTTCCGGAAAGGCCGCTGCCGTCTCGAAGCCCCAGTCGGCCGGGATGGGGATCAACATACGGTCCGAAACCACCACCCGCTCGGCGTACCCGCCACCCGGCAAGAGAGCCATGACGCGGTCCCCGGGGCGCCAATCGCGCACACCCTCGCCGAGCGCCGCCACCTCGCCGGCCGCCTCCAGTCCCGGAATCTCGTGGACCGGTTTGGGATCGGAGGCCGGATAGCGGCCGAGCCGTTGCAACAAATCGGCCCGATTGACCCCGGCCGCGCGGACGGCGATGGCCACCTGACCGGGTCCGGGAACCGGATCGGGCACGGTGGCCAGACGCAGCACATCGGGATCCCCATACTCCGTCAACACGATGGCTCGCATGGCGCTTTCCTCTTTCTCAGGGAGCTCTAGCCGCCGATGGGGTACAGGCATGCCAATGCACGCCGTGTTGCCGCGCCGATCGGGCCGCTTTCGTCCCCAGTGTAGTCAACCGGCGGTCGATTCGATAGGGTCTTCGCTTCGGGATCGCAAGATGGGGCGCGGCGCCGGCCTTCATCCACACCGGCGGCAGATGCCGACGGCCCTCGCCTCCCCGCACCGCCGTGCGGCGCGGGTGGG